>JAPFCO010000414.1 GCA_026169505.1 Pseudogracilibacillus sp. | reverse complement strand
TTTAAAATGCTTGTCAATAAGATTGGCTAATAAAAAAAGAAGTTCTTTTAAAAGCTGTATTAAATCTAACATGTTTATAGTCGAAACGTCAATTAATTTATATGAATTAGTTTATTCCTTCTATATATATAAAATGCTTCTTCTACAAAACAAAACTGATTTTAATGTTTTATATAGAAGAGAAGATAGATTCTCTTTTGTTTCCAGTTCTTCCTAACCGGATTGGTTATGTTTGATTCACAATGGAAGTGGACACAATATATGTGCGACAAACAATGATGGATCTAATCAGCTATTCTCCGCCTTTTCAGCAATTAATCGCTCCTATTTTATCATTACTTCGTGGTATGATTAAGGTAGTAATTGTATTTAATATAATTGCACTAAATTATATAGAAGGGAAGTAACTATTATGGCTAATTTAACAAGGGACTTTTTCATCGCCTTATCTAATAATGAATTTTTAAACGCAAGTGCTAAGAAATGGGGATTTCGCCTTGGAGCGGAACAGTTTGTTGGTGGCGTTGATGTAGAAGGAACAATTACTACTGTGAAAAAGTTAAATGAAAAAGGAATTAGTTGTACTGTTGATAATCTTGGTGAGTTTGTTACAATGAAATCCGAATCAACTGAAGCGAAAAATAAAATTCTCTCACTTATTGAAAAAATTCATGAAGAACAAGTTGATTGTCATATTTCCGTTAAACTTACACAACTTGGTTTAGACATCGATGAAGCATTCTGTATTGAAAACATGCGTGAAATTGTTGATACTGCAAATAAATATAATATTTTTATTAATATTGATACAGAAGATTACTTACATTATGATCAGACAATGCGCGTATTATATTTGCTTTTGCAAGATTACTCCAATATCGGCACAGTTATTCAATCGTACTTTTATCATGCAGAAGAAGACATGGACAAACTGAGTAATGTGCGACTGCGAATTGTCAAAGGCGCTTATAAAGAAAGTCCTAATGTGGCTTATCAAACAAAAGAGGAAATTGATGCCAACTTTTTAAAACTAGCTAAAAAGCGTCTGTTAGGTAATGCCTTTACTTCTATTGCAACACATGATCACGAACTTATTAATGAACTAAAGCGTTTTGCTCAAGCAGAAAACATCGATAAAACTACATTTGAATTTCAAATGTTATATGGTTTTCGTACAGACATGCAGGAAGCATTAGCCGAGGAAGGGTACCTGTTCTGTACATATGTACCATTTGGGCATGATTGGTATGGTTATTTCATGCGCCGACTAGCTGAACGTCCACAGAATATTAACTTAATCATTAAAGATCAACTTTACACTGGTGATAATAAGTTAAAGACAACTCCGAAAGTAGTTGCAACAGCAGCAGTGACAGCGGCAGTGATTTCTTGGATTTGTGCACGTAGAAAGAAGTAATAATACATTAATTTTCTTCAACAATTGTCTTTTTCATTCCTATTAGTGAGTTTCATAATTTGGATTTAGCGCCACATCACCACAACTTGTAGTTTCGTCGAATCTTTCTTAACTGCATGTTGTAGTGATATAGCTGATTTGGGTAATTATGAAATTCACTCCTATTAATTATAAACAACTAAAAAGCGGTGATGACTAATATACGTCATTACCGCTTTTTAAATATGATTAAATGAGTTCATTTTTGCTAAAATAAAAACTCCACTTTCTACTAAAGAAAATAAGGAGCTCCTACTCTTCGTCATTATATAAAGTATTAAATTCCAATCCTAAACTTATTTCTAAGGCATGATCAATTTCTTCCATCATCTCATCACCTAGTTTAGTAATCTTATCAGTTAGCCTTTGTTTATCTAATGTTCTAATTTGTTCCAACAAAATGACGGAATCACGTTCGAAACCATAAACATCCGCTTTAATTTCTACATGTGTAGGTAATTTCGCCTTTTGAATCTGAGCTGTTATCGCCGCGACGATAACTGTTGGACTAAATCGATTTCCAATATCATTTTGGATAACGAGCACTGGACGTACACCGCCTTGCTCAGAACCGACTACGGGAGACAGGTCAGCGAAATAGACTTCGCCCCTTTGTACAATCAACCGCTACACCCCAATCACTTTACGGTCTGATGTGATTTTAGCCTCCTCTTCAGCTAAAAACGCTTCTGAACATAGATGCAAATTAATTCTTGCCATTTCTTCGTAACCTTTTTGCATGGATTCATGAAGTAAGTTCAATTCTTTCATTTGAACTTCCCTTTTATATTGGATGTACTTCTTAGTAGCTTGATAAATGATATCATCAATATCCTTCTTCTCATTTCTAGCCATCCCATTCACCTCAATGAATAGATTTTTTGGTAATCTAATTAGAACTTCCTCCATACTGTTTGGCAACAACATCCACCCCCGATGAAAATTCAACGACCTATTATTTTTTCTCCTCTAATAGTATCATTTTAGGCTTTTTAATGCAAAAGGAATTGAAAAAGCCTTTGCATGAATGGTTGACTATAAATAGGTTCGTGGAATACGTTTCGTCAACATACACGGTATTTCATAATTGATTGTTTCCAAATGATTCGCTACATCACTCATCCCAATCATTGCATCTCCATCCTTGCCAATTAGCGTAACCAATTGACCAACCTCATATGCTCTATCTAACTTAACCATCATTACATCCATACAGATCCTGCCAACAATTGGCATCTTTTTCCCATCAATTAACACGTGAAATCCTTGTAACTTTCGGCTCCATCCATCTCCATAGCCGATAGGAATAGTACCAATCCATTCATCTTCTGTCGCACAATATGTCGCACCATAGCTTACACATTCACCTGCCGCTATTTTCTTCACTTGAATTAATTCACTATATAAAGAAAATGCTTGTTGCAAATCTACTGTATCCAATTCCTTTATATCTTTTGAAGGGTATAGCCCATACGTAGCTACGCCAAATCTGGTATATTGCAACATCTCTTTAGGATATTGAATTCCCGCAGCACTATTACCGATATGAGTAATAAGAGGATGTGGATATAATTTTGATAGTGCACCCAACATCATTTCATATTGTTCCTTTTGCTGTTCATATTGAACCGTATTAATTTCATCAGCAGTTGCAAAGTGCATATACGCTCCTGTTAAGTGAATATGATCAAGCTTTTCTATTGTTGCAACAATCTCTCGTAATTGTCGCTCCGTACTTATCCCAGTACGATTCATACCTGTTTCAAACTCTAAATGAATTGATAATGGGTATTCAAACACTTCCTCGCTTATTTCTTGCAACCATGCTAAATCAAAAACGGTTAGGGTTATATCGTGTTTCGCAGCGACACGGGCGTGAATTGGCGGAACCCTACCAATCACTAAGGTAGGCGTCCTAATCCCTGCATTCCTTAATTCGATTGCCTCTTCTAACATTGCCACCATGAGAAAGTTAATGCCTTCATCTAATGCGGCTTTCGCTACTTGTACACTACCATGACCATAACCATTTGCTTTCACGACAGTCATCACTTGATGCCCTTCAGGTAATGTTTCTTTTAATTGTCGTATATTATGCCCAATTGCTGCCAAATTTATTTCTGCCCATGTATTCCGATAGATCATCTATAAAACCCCTTCGACGACTAGGTGATTTAAGTCATTATAAAATTGATTCATATAAATAGAATTTTACTTCAATCTTCGACTTATTACAACCCTATCCATACGCGCTATTACGCATTCCCTTTAGTTAAGTTCAATTTTTAAACAGACACTTCCATCATTCAATTTGCGATAGCTTTTGCAATCTGAATACATAGCAGGCAATGATTGAGCGACAACACGATAGGCCGAGATGGCTTTAGTAGACATTCATGCACGCGCAAGCCTAGATGTTGTCATAATGTTTGTTAAAAAAAAGCAGCCATTTATTCGGAGGCTGCTTTCTTCATTATTTAATTTCTTTTCCTTCCATTGTTGTAGCAACTTCGATTAATTCCTCAATTGTCATATCTTCACTAGCAAGATAAAAGTCTACTCCAGCCTCGCTCCACTCCAATGCATTCTCTGACAATGCACCGAAACTATTCCCAACACTTACAACTTCCCCTTGTACTTCTTCTACCATGGCGGTTGTTGGCATTGTTGTCTGTTGTTCTTGTATAAGCGTGAAATTCCGATCGCCTTTAAAAGTCATGATGACCCGTTCGCCATCTTCTAACGACACTTCTTCTCTGTCGACTAGCTCAGCGCCGAGTGTTTCTAATGGAAATGTCACGGCTAGCTCCATAGGTTCTTCAACAGTACTCACAGACGTATCTGCTAATGCATCTTCTAAAATCGTTTCACGATCGAAATCTGTTTTTGTAAAAGTTGGATCTACATCTAAATGTGTAAAGGCTACTTCAACGAGTACATTTTTATCCTTATCTAAGACTTTAACTCCTGTAGGAGCATATGTCTTTTTATCAAAATACACTTCCTGATATGGTAAGTTCGTATTGTTTTGATAATTCGTTTTTGTTCCGAATACATAATGAGTGTCTGTTGCAGAGAATGTTGCTTCCTTATCGGTTATGACATCATGAACGAGTGATTGATATAAATAAGGTTGGCTACTATTTCCGGGCCAGTCTGTTTGAAACTTAAAGCTTTTCTTTAAAGATGGGGTTAATACGAAAACTCCTTCTTTATTTTTCAAAATTACTTGGCCTCCGTCTTCGCCTTCGCTTTCTAATCCAACACGATAAAAGTCTTCTTCCTCTTTTTTATACCAAATATCTACTTGATAATTTCGTTCTTCATTACCAGTATTCATTGTCATTTCTGCCGCCACTTTATAGCCTTCTAGTGACTGTAATGTTCCTTCAATCTTTTTAACTACGCTTTCCTCGGACTTATCCCCACAGCCTGTCACAAACACGAGTATAGAAGCCCATACAATAAATAACCCATATAACTTACTGTTTTTTCTCATCCACCTATCCCCTTTATCTCATATTCATAAAGTTACTCCAGCACGGCGCTGTTAGGCGTTCATAAGTGTATACGTAAAGAGATTCACTCACTTCTTCACCTGCACTAATCTATATGAGACAAGTTTTAATTTTATGCAGGATAGGTTAGTCAATTTAATCATATGGATTTATCGCTACTCTGACGGATCTGGTTAAAGAATGGACGACATTGATTCAACTCGATATCTTGTTAATCGCCCTCTATTATTACTTGGGCGACCGCATAATGTTCACTATGGGAAATAGACAGATGAATCTGCCCAGCTTTATATCCTTTCACATCAATACCTGGTGCCCCACCACGTTTCGGTAGTATTTCGATATGTTGAAAACTGAGTACTCCAATTCCACGACCAGTCGCTTTTGCTAATGCTTCTTTAGCAGCAAACCTACCTGCTATAAATTCAATTTTCCTACGTTCTTTTGGTAAAGAGTGATAGTGTTCTAATTCCTTTTCTGTTAAAATACGTTGTACAAAGCGCTTTTGTCGCTTAACACTTCGTTCGATCCGCTCTAATTCTATAATGTCAATTCCAATACCTTTAATCATTTACATATACCTCTCATCATTTGTTATAATCATTATACATGACTTAGTTCGATAGAAAGACTAATATTAGATTGCAAAGCTACCGTTGGAGGAGATTACTATGTTTATTCGTAATGAAGGAAGCATTAAAGAATTTATTCGCTTCTATCCTTTTGTTTCCACTTTAATTATCATTAATATCATTATCTGGTTACTTTACTTTTTACAGTTCTCGCTTGGACATAGCATCTATAATTTCGGAATTGGCCAAAACCTTTCAATTCATGACGGACAATATTGGCGCTTGATCACCCCGATTTTTTTACATGGTGGATTAGGTCATGTTGCATTTAACTCTTTTTCCCTCGTTTTATTTGGTCCTGCTTTAGAGCAAATGTTGGGGAAAGTAAAGTTTTTCATTGCCTATTTTGGAACAGGAATTTTAGCCAATCTTGCTACGTATATCATTGATCCTACTTCGATGACCTTACATCTTGGAGCTTCTGGAGCTATTTATGGATTATTCGGTATTTATATTTACATGGTAGTACTCCGAAAGGATTTAATTGATCCAGGAAATGCACAAATCGTTATGACTATTTTTATCATTGGAATTGTTATGACCTTTGTACAACCGAATATTAATATTGCAGCCCATATATTTGGAGCGATTTCCGGATTCGCTATTGCTCCATTAGTCGTCAGAAATGCTGAACCATTCTCCATGGTAAAGAACTATATGAGAGTGAAACGAAAAACTAAGACTAATTCTGATGACATTCAGTTTAACCCTAATAGATGGCATAACAAACGTAAAGTTAATTCAAAGCCAGTGATGAAGATAGTTTGGATTGTATTTATTATTCTAGTCATCATTGGTTTTGTAAGTCGATTCTTCTAATTCCATTATTTGGACAATCGTCATCTCTTTGCTAGACTGTAAGTGTATATTTATCTTTATGAAGTGGCGGTGTTTATTTATTGTTTGATTATTTATTAGAAAATCATTCACTTTATGCGCTATTTAAACCGCATTGGATCATCTTATTTTGTATCATCATCTTTTTCTATATTAAAAATGTCATTAAGTCACCACTTTATGATGTGACGAACAATCAAATTCTCTATTTCTTTACAGCTATAATTACGTTGCTATTTATTAAAGCAACACCATTAGATGTGGTAGGTACGCATTATTTATTTAGTGTACATACATTACAAATGTCTTTTGCTTATTTTATAGCAATACCGCTTCTCATTTTAAGTATTCCTACAGACATATTACGTCAATATGTTTGGCACTACCAGACAAAGTTCTTTGTAAATCTACTCTCACATCCGTGGCTCTCATTAGCTACATTTAATGGGCTTTTATCGATATACTTTATTCCCACTGTCTTTAAATTAGTCCAAGCTAATTTGTTCATCTCAATTATTGTACAAATTATCTTATTTATTTCTGCTATATTTATGTGGTTCGTCATTATTAATCCTTTACCTGAAATAAAAGGACTCAGCTTCATATTACGAGCTTTTTATATTTTCCTAGCATCCGTCATATTATTACCAATCGGTTTCTTTTACGTTGTTGTACAATCAGCACACTTCCCGATGTATATCGATGTTGCTGGTGAACTCATCACTGGATTTACCGCTGTATATGATCAACAAGCTGCTGGTGGAATTTTAAAGATTACGCAACTTGCTAGCTATTCTTATGCATTATTAATTATTGCCATTAAATGGGGGAGACTAGAAGAAGAAAGGGAAGGCCAAGTTGATGAGGAAAATATTCGCTATGTTCGTGGAGTAGTGATTCATTTAGATGAAAATAATAAAAAGAGATAATAAAAAGAGTTCAACGGATGCTTATGCTAAAAAAGTAATTGTTGAACTCTTTTTTATTCAATGAATTCTAATTCGGGCATCCATTGCGTCATATGTTCATACATCTCATCATATATTACCGCCTTGTCTGGCAAATCCGCTTCATTCACTTCTGACCAAGGTAATACGATATAATTCGCTTCATTTTGATCTACATTATACGTTAACATAAATTGTGGGGAATGTACGTCAATCATCGATCCACTTTCATCTTTCGTCTTTGTAATCGTTAGTGTCAAGATCCCACCAATTTTCTGATAAAGTTCCCTTTGACCAGAGAAGAAGTTTCCTAGTGAATAAATAACAAATGTTTCATTACCATCTTCACCTTCTATCCATTCTGTAGGCTGTAGCACATGTGGATGATGTCCCAATACAATATCGGCACCTTCATCTGCAATATGTCGGACTAAATCTTCCTGTTCGTCATTCGGCATCTGGACATCCTCATCACCAAAATGCATACTAACAATGACGACATCTACTTCCTCTTTTATCTCCTCTATTTCGGAAGTAATACGCTCTTTGTCAATCAGATTTACTAAAAAGTCCTTTCCTTCTGGAATTGGAATTCCATTTGTACCATACGTGTACGCTAAAAACCCAAGAGATATTCCTTCTTCTGTCTCGATAATACGTATCGTATCCTTATCTGTTTCATCTTTATAGGAACCAACATACATCATTTCTAATTCATCCCAATGCTGTAATGCACTTTGGATGACATCTTCTCCCCTGTCTAATGTATGATTGTTGGCAGTTGACACAATATCAACGCCAACCTCTTTTAATACTTCACCAACTTCAACCGGACTATTAAATGCTGGATAAGATGACAATCCGAACTCTTCTCCACCAATCATCGTTTCTTGATTGGCAAACGTAACCGTCGAGTCTGCTAAATACCTTTCAACTCGTTCTAACATTGGATAAAAATCATATCCATCCGCTACTTTGGCATCATCATATACCCGGTCATGAATTAAAATATCTCCAACAGCGCTAAACGTTACTTCCTGTATACTTTCTTCTTGTTCTTCTTGCCCTGCTATATCGTCCGGTTCTGACGTGTCCGTTTCAATCTCTTGTTCAAGAGATGAACATCCTCCTAATATAATGAAAATACTCAACAACAAACTTACTAATACTTTTTGTCCTCTCATGATGCATGCCCCTTTAATTTAACCTCTTAATCAATTTCATCATATAGGTTTTGCGCCACACCGCTACAACATGTAGCGACGTGGCTGTCTCTTGAAATTATCTAATTGATTCTTTTGACCATTATATCCTTTCTATAACTGTTGCATTGGCCATCCCCATACCCTCACATATCGCTAGCAAACCATACTTCCCGTCACGTCGATCCAATTCATTCAGTAAAGATACTAATAACTTCGTACCTGTTGCTCCAAGTGGATGTCCTAATGCAATCGCACCACCATTGACATTCAATTTGTTTAGATCGGCACCTACATCGTGTTGCCACGCTAAAGGAACGGAAGCAAATGCCTCATTTACTTCGTATAAGTCCATATCTGCAATGGTTAAGTTCGCCTTCTCTAATACCTTTTTTGTTGCAGCAATTGGACCCGTTAACATCAATGTTGGATCTGAGCCAACAACGGTGTGGGCAACAATTCTAGCTTTTGGCTTTAACCCAAGCTCATCCGCTTTTTCACGTGACATTAGCAGTACCGCACTTGCACCATCACTCAT
>JAPFCO010000484.1 GCA_026169505.1 Pseudogracilibacillus sp. | reverse complement strand
TCACAGCTCCAATCGAGCAGTTGATCCAAAATCTAGATGGCGTAGAAATTACCATGTCTTCTTCTTATGCAAATGCCTCATCTATCATGGTGCAATTTGATTATGGTACAGATATGGATAAAGCAGAAAAAGACGTAGAAGATGCATTAGAAAATGCATCACTACCAGAGATGGCGGAAGATCCAGATGTTATGCGAATTAGTATCAATGCAATGCCCGTTATGGCCGCAAGTATTAGTGATGATTCTAAATCGGCAGCGGAATTAACGGATTTAGTCGAAAAAGACGTACTCCCTGCTCTTGAGGGTATAGATGGTCTCAATGAAGCACAAATTTCTGGGCATCAAACCGAAGAAGTATCTGTCGTCTTCGATGAAGATGCGTTGGAAGAATATAATCTGACCGAAGATGAAGTCGAACAGATTATTCAAGCATCAAATGTTGTTTTCCCATTAGGGCTAACGGCTTTTGGTAAAGAGGAAAAGGATGTTGTCATCGATGGTAATATACTATCTATAGATGATCTGAAAAACATCGACATTCCTTATACACCTGAAATGCCGGATCAAGCAATGATGGAAAGCCCAGAAGCGATGGAAATGGATCCAGCGTTAATGGAAGATCCAGAAGCAATGGAGATGGATCCCACTCCAGAAGCAACAGAAATGGATCCTGGGGCAATGGAAGGCGGAGAACTACCTCCTGAATTAGCAGAGGTCGATATTCCAACAGTTAAATTTTCAGAGTTAGCTGATATTGAATTAGTAAGTAAATCTTCCTCTATCTCACGAACAAATGGTGAAGATTCAATCGGACTGCAAATTGTCAAAGCTCCTCAGGCAAATACAGTTGATGTCGTGAATAAGGTAAAAGATACTATAACCGATTTAGAAGAAGAACACGGTTTTACTTGGGTTTCAACATTCGATCAAGCAGAACCAATTGAGGCTTCGATTACAACGATGATTGAAAAAGCAATCTATGGAATTATATTTGCTGTCATTGTCATCTTATTATTCTTACGGAATTTCCGTACGACAATAATATCTGTTGTATCTATTCCGTTATCCTTATTAATGGCACTCTTTTTCCTTGATCAAATGAATGTTACGTTAAACATTTTAACACTTGGTGCCTTAACCGTGGCAATTGGTCGAGTAATTGATGACTCTATTGTCGTTATGGAAAATATATATCGACGAATGTCGTTGGAAGATGAGAAACTACAAGGAAAAGAACTTATTAGAGAAGCAACCCGGCAAATGTTCATTCCTATCTTTTCATCCACAGTTGTAACGATTGTTGTATTTTTACCAATTGTATTAGTTGGCGGATTAGTCGGTGAGTTGTTCTTACCTTTCGCTTTGGCTATGGTATTTGCACTTGCTGCTTCATTACTTGTTGCAGTAACAATCGTTCCAATGTTGTCTCATACTCTATTTAAGAAACGTTTAGCTGCAAAAGCGAACGGGGAGAATGTGACACAAAAACAAAAAGAAAGTAAATTAGCGAATGGATATAAACGAATCCTAAATTGGACATTGAATCATAAACTAATCACATTTGGTTCTGCGACAGTTGTGTTGATTGCAAGTTTATTCCTCATCCCTATTCTTGGAGCAAGTTTCTTACCGGAAGAGGAAGAGAAAATGGTTATTGCAACCTATAGTCCTGATCCTGGTCAAACAAGAGAACAAGCAGAAGAAGTAGCCATCGATGCCGAATCATTGATTGCCGATAGGGATGGTGTTACAACCTATCAGTTTTCACTTGGTGAAGATAGTATGATGGGCATGGGTTCAATGATGGGAATAAGCGAAAATGCCGCATTATTCTTCATTGAATATGATGATGACTTTGAGAACTTCTCAGGTGAAGCTAAAAAGTTAATCGATAAATTAAATGAAGAGACAGATATCGGAGAATGGGGTAGCATGGATTTTGCCGATATGAGCGGTGGTTTAGAGCTACAAGTTTACGGTGATGACATTAAGGATATTCAAACTGCAATAGATGATATCCTACCTATATTAGAAGATAATCCTGAGTTAGATCAAGCGGAGGCTGGTATTTCCGAAGCTTATGACCAATATACACTTGAAGCTGATCAAGAAAAACTAAGTGAACATGGCTTAACTGCGGCTCAAATCGGAATGGCCTTAAGTAATATGAATGGGAATGACGTCCTAACGATTGTTGAGAATGACGGTCTTGACTTAAATGTCTATGTCGAAGTGGAAGAAACTGAGTATGAATCAATTGATGATTTAACAGATACAGAAATCCCTACACCACTAGGTACAACCGTGAAATTAGCTGATGTTATTGAAGTGAAAGAAGGTAAAACACCTGAAACGATCGAACATCTTGATGGTGATATCTACACAGCTGTTACAGCGGATATTACAGGAAAAGACGTAGCGGGAATTTCAAATGATGTAGATAAAGAAATAGCTAAACTTGACCTGCCTTCTGGTGTACATGTTGAATTCGGTGGAGCAACAGAGCAAATAGAAGAATCATTTAGCCAATTGGGTCTTGCAATGCTTGCTGCAATTGCTATCGTCTATTTCGTTCTAGTCGTTACATTTAGTGGAGGACTCGCACCATTTGCGATTCTATTTTCACTACCATTTACTGTTATTGGAAGTCTCGTAGCATTATGGATTTTCAGCGAGCCTTTAAGTGTCTCTGTCATGATAGGTGGTTTAATGTTAATTGGTATTGTTGTTACCAACGCCATTGTACTTGTTGACAGAGTCATTAATAATGAAAAGTCTGGTATAACAACGAGAGAGGCTCTATTAGAAGCTGGAGGTACTCGTTTACGACCAATATTAATGACAGCTTTAGCAACAATGGGTGCTCTATCACCTTTACTTTTCGGTATGGAAGACAGTGGCGGGATGATCTCAAAAGGTCTCGCAATTACTGTAATCGGTGGTTTAGCAAGTTCAACGTTATTAACACTTGTTATTGTACCAATCGTATATGAAACAATTGCTAAATTTCAAAATAGAAAAGCAAAAGCAAAGTAAACCAATTCACAAGTTGCAACCTATCTAACAGGTTGCAACTTTTTTTATTCTGAAGGGAAATTCCATTATAATCCTATGGAAACAACGTTATAGATGGATACTGTGACACATCGCTTCGGAAAAACACTTCGCTTTCCTACTGGAGTCTTCGTATTTTTCCTACGCTGTACTTGGAGGTATGCATTGGTTTATATGACAACTATCCTAAATAGAGGAGGTAAACTAGTAGCTCACATATGTGAGCAATTAAAATTATCATAGGGCAGTAATAGCAGAATATAATATGATTTCACTGATTGTGTTGGCTGTTTGAAGCGAAGGACCGTTGGCCCCTGCGGGAATAGCACGAGTCTGAAGACCCCACAGGAAGCGTTTTTTGCTTCCGAGGTGGCTGAAGTGCGAAGAATGAACTGCAATGCTTCGTGGCACCGCGGAAAGCAACGGTCCGCAGCGGAATACAGCCTAGCACTATGTCGCAATTTATCTTTACTCAGGACACTGAAGCAACAACTTTATTGACAAACACCGATGTCATCTATATTGATGTTCAAACGCTGATACTTCTATTACGGGTTTTTTATTTGAATGGAACCAAAAATATAAGGTTCATCTCCCCTCTCCTCTTTTAATATGTTAAAATATAGCTTGGTAGATAATTGCCTTAATATTTTTGTGAAGGAAGTCGTCATATGTGGTTTATTTTTTCACTTTGTACTGCATTAGCCTGGGGGGCAGCTAACTTATTTTATAAGAAAGGATCAAACCCTGAAGATACATTTAGTCATTTAAAAATTGTCACGATGGTTGGATTTGTCATGGGGATCCACGCGGTCTCCTATATGTTTATTAAAGACATTGCCTTTGACCCATTCGATATGATTCGCTATTTACCTGTTTCCTTTATGTACATATTATCGATGACATTAGGCTATATTGGATTACGTTATATCGAGCTTTCCATTGCAGCTCCTGTGCAAAATTCAGCCGGTGCTGTATCTGCTATTTTATTATTTATCTTTTTTCCTAGGGAAATGCACCCAATAGATATCGCCGGGATTGTCATCGTTTCAATTGGGGTTATCACATTAGCTGTTTTTGAAAAACAACAAGAAGATGCCGCATTAAAGGCAGAGAATAAAGTGATTGATCCGAAATATCAATTAAGTGTCCTCGCGATTACGTTTCCAATTTTGTATGCGCTCATTGATGGAGTCGGTACTTTTGCAGACGGAATTTATCTAGATGAACTAAAACTTATTAGTGAAGACTCTGCGTTATTAGCGTATGAATTTACGTTTTTCATCGTTGCAGTCATTTGTTACTTCTATTTAAAATTCGTGAAGAAAGAGTCGTTCGCCATTTTCAAAGAAAAAGATAAAGGTATTGCTGCAGTGTTAGAAACAACTGGACAATTCTTTTATGTTTTTGCAATGGCAGGAAATGCAATTATTGCAGCACCACTTATCGCTGCACATGGTATTTTCTCGGTTATTCTATCACGGATTTTCTTAAAAGAGGTCATGTCAAAAAGGCAATATATTATGATTGCCATCATTATGATTGGAATCGTTATGCTTGGACTGTCGGAAGAATTATAAAATAATTTTGCATCAAAGGAAATGACGCTACGCTATGGTCATTTCCTTTTTCAGTATTATTTCCGGGTACTTATGATGAATCTTATCCTTCTACTGGATGCCACCGATACGTGTGTAAATCAGTCTTTCCAGCTGCACTAAAAATGACTCCTTCTAATTCTAATAATTCGCGTTGCTCACTACCTTGCAAAGAGATTTTTCCACTTGCATTTATTACTCGTTGCCACGGTAAATTATACTTCTTACTCATAGAGTGCAAAATCCACGATACTTGTCTTGCTCCACGGGGATTACCAGCAACTTCAGCAATTTGGCCGTATGTCATCACCCTGCCATCTGGTATTCCTTGAATAATTTGAATCACGTTACTCGTAAATTCATTCACGTCTTTCCCAACCCCTTACAATTAGATATAATAGTCTGTTTTTAAATTGAACTGCAACTAAGTCCTTTGATTTACACCTTATGTTATGATTATAATGGAAATAGGAGGCGCTAATGAAAACAATTTTATCGTTTTTAAAACCATTTAAATTATCCATTATTATCGCATATAGCTTAACATTAGTCG
>JAPFCO010000076.1 GCA_026169505.1 Pseudogracilibacillus sp. | reverse complement strand
GATGGGATTAGTTGAAATCATCGTTTTTGTAGCTGATTATATTGAACCTGGTCGAACGATCCCAGGTGTGGAAGAAGTGAGGAAGTTAGCGCAGGATAATATTTATCTTGCGGCAAGAGAAGCGCAGAGAAACACAATCATATATTTAATGAACAAAAACGCAATCATTCATCCTGATTCATTTCTTGCTTATAATAAATGGACGAACAAAACACAAGGGGGATTTTAATTTTGGAATTGTTAGAAAAAGTAGTAGAAGCATGTGAAGATCGAAAAGCGGAACAATGCACCGTTTTAAATATGCAAAGCTTAACGCCAGTTGCAGATTATTATGTTATATGTCATGGAAATAACGAACGTCAAGTTCAAGCAATTGCCCGTTCCGTTAAAAATGCATTGGATGAAAAAGGGATTGATGTGCAACGAATGGAAGGTTTCGAACAAGCGAGATGGGTCTTAATTGATGCTGGTGGAATCATTTGTCATATATTCCATAAAGATGAACGCGGTTATTATAATTTAGAACGCTTATGGGGCGATGCTGACGAAGTTCATGTAGGAGAGAACCAATAAAATGTCCTATGAAGGATTTGCTCATGTGTATGATCAATTAATGGCGCATGCTCCATATGATAAATGGATATCTTTTACCGAGTCGATTCTCGCAGAATCTGGAAAAACTGTGCAAAAAGTACTTGATCTTGGATGTGGAACAGGTGAAGTTGCGCTTCGACTTGCAAAAAAAGGCTATGATGTTACTGGCGTGGATTATTCGACTGATATGTTAAGTATAGCGATGGCTAAAGCGATGGATCAATCTCAGTCTGTTTCATGGATAAATCAAGACATTACAAACTTAACCGGCTTTACGAATGTTGATTTATGTATTAGTTATTGCGATGTCATGAATTATATTACGAGTAAAAACGAGATAGAACAAGTCTTTCGCCATGTGTATGATAGTTTAGCTGCAGATGGTTTGTTTTTATTTGATGTGCATCATGTAGAGTATGCACAACAAAAATTGATGGGACATACGTTTGCTGAAGTTTCAGATGAATTAACTTATATATGGGAATGTGAATCTGGTGATGAAGCGGGAGAGATGTTCCATTATCTAACATTCTTTCAACAACAAGCAAATCATTATCTGCGCTTTGATGAAGTGCATCACCAACTAACCTACGATCATACCGTTTATCGAGCAATATTAAATGATTGTGGTTTTACTAAAATTGAATTTTACGTAGACTTTATCCCTGAAAAGCAAAATTCGTTAAATAAAGGGGAGAGAATCTTTATTTTAGCGCAAAAGTAGTTAGAGAAATTCATTTTCTCAACTACTTTTTTAATTATCGATATTTTACAAAGTCATATGGACTGATTATAATAGAAGTATCTTTTGTCCGTATTCATTTCATCTGTAAAAGGATGTGAATGGAAGTTGGTATACCTTATCAAGCGTCATGTAGGTATTATTATATTTAGCGTAGTGATTATTATTGGTTTGATTTATTTCAGTGTGGATCGTTCTTTACACGGGGAAATGGAAAAAGAGGATGTAGAAGATGTCGAGCAGAATCAACTTGTCCAACTGGACGAAGAAGTAGAATCTGAAAACGCTGAAGCAGAGGAAGTAGACTTACATCTGTTCGTCGATATTAAAGGTGCGATTAAACATCCGGATGTTTATAAAATGAATAACGGAGATCGTGTGATTGATATTATTAGTCGCGCAGGGGGTTTCTCGAAACAAGCTGATGAAACAGCTATTAATTTAGCCCAAAAACTCCAAGACGAAATGGTAATTATCGTACCAAAAGAAGGAGAAACCCCTGTTGATGCAATGGTCATTACAACCGATAGCGTAGGACAAGATACTGAAAGCAAAGTAAAATTAAACGAGGCTACCCAAGCAGAATTAGAAACATTAAATGGGATAGGTCCTTCAAAAGCGCAAGCAATTATAGATTATCGTGAAGAACATGGTCTGTTTCAAACTGTGGAGGACGTATTAGAAGTGAGTGGTATTGGCGAAAAAACATTAGATCATTTAAAAGATGAGCTGATCGTTCCATAAAGTATAAAAGGTAGGTAGATACAAATGAAGCGAATAAACTGGAATCAATATTTTTTAGCGCAAGCACAATTAGTTGCTTTACGAAGTACTTGTACAAGATTAATGGTCGGGGCGGTCATTGCTAGAGAAAATAGAATCATTGCAAGTGGATACAATGGTAGTGTCGCTGATGGAGATCATTGTATTGATGATGGATGCTATATCGTTGATGGTCATTGTGTTCGGACTGTTCATGCGGAAGCAAACGCCTTATTGCAATGTGCTAAGTTCGGTGTTCCGACTAATGAAACGACGCTGTATGTAACGCATTTTCCATGTTTGCAATGTACAAAGCAAATTATTCAAGCTGGCATAAAGAAAATAGTGTATGAACATGATTATCGTAATCATACATTAGCGGTCCAATTGTTTGCTGAATCAAATGTGACAATTGAGCAGGTATCGTTAACAGATGTCCAGATTAAGTCAGTATAGATAAGTTTGTATCATTATAAGGGGGTGAAAATCTATTCTCATCAACAAACGAGAATGAATAAATGATTAGGGATTATTGGTATATAATTGCACTTAGTACAGTAATTGCTATCTTAACTATTCAGTTGGATCAGTTTTATTTATGTGGTGTGCTTTTCATTTGGTTATTATTCCTCTTCTATCAACAGAAAGTACCTCTGTTTACCTTTTTAGTAGCAATGCTCGCTTTTCTATTTACGTATTACTATATTCCCTCACTTGATCACATCCACTCGACTATAGACCCTCATCTAGAAGAACAAACTACATTTATAGGAACGATTATTGGACCAGTGGAACAAACAAATAAAAAAGTAGAGTTCGTCCTGTTAGAGCAAACAACGGAGGAAGAGATTCTAGTCGTGTATTTTCTCGATAGTAAGACAGATCATACTGTTGATGCATCCCATTTATTGTCTGGAGGAGAATGTACTTTAACTGGAGAAATTTCGATACCAGAACAGGCTCGAAATCCTCATCAATTTGACTATCAACGATATTTACTAGGACAAGGGATAACTTATCAATTGTATGTAGAAGCACTCTCTGATATTGACTGTGAAAATGCAGGGATGTTGGATTCTATTTATACGCTACGCACGACTTTGTTGCAAAGCACATTGAATCACCTAGATGAACAAACTGCAGCATGGCTTCACGCTTTAGTCTTAGGAGACGACAGTCAAATAGACAGTGAAACGATTGAATTATTTCAGCGTTGGAGTTTATCCCATATATTAGCTATCTCAGGGCTGCATATAGGAATTGTTGTAGGGTTACTTTATTTATTACTCGTACGATTATCCTTATGTACGAAAGAAACAGCACAATGGATCATGATTGTCTTTTTACCTTTATATGCGCTTGTTGCAGGTGGACAACCGTCTGTTTGGCGGGCAAGTCTTATGGTATTATTTGTTATTTTATTAAATAAATTAAAATGGAAGTTAAATTATACAGACGTAATTAGCATCGTCTTTTTGCTGCTTATTTTATTCGATCGCTATATTGTTTATCATATTGGATTTCAATTGTCTTTTGCTGTCACGTTTGGATTGATTCTTTCGCAACATTGGATTGCTCAAACTAGCTCCAATACGGTTAGAATACTTTATATTAGTTTTGTATCACAAATGGTCATCCTACCTTTACAACTTCATTATTTCTCTTTATTCCAACCATTATCGATTGTAATGAATTTACTTATCGTACCATATTTTTCTATATTCGTTATTCCCGCCATGTTTGGATTAATGATTGTCCATTGGTTTCCAGCCTTGCTTCTTTCCCTATTTGAACGTTTATTTCTATTCGTTCATGAACGCGTATTATTTATGATACAATTCGTTGATCAATATGTGAATTATCCCTTTGTCATTGGAGAAATATCGCTTTATTTTACGATTATTTATTATGTTTTATTTGTGATTATGATGAAATATTTAGAAAAGCAACGGCTTAATAAGGCATTTCAATATGGTATGTTTATTTGTGTGTTGATTATTGTGCTTACTTTGCGTCCGTATTTCTCTCCTGTTGGTTCAGTGACGATGTTAGATATCGGTCAAGGGGATGCATTTATTATTGAATTACCATATCGAAAAGCGGTGTTTTTTGTTGATATAGGAGCAAACTTTTCGTTTCCAGATTTTAAACCAACGGAAAAGGTATATAAACAAGTAATAAAGCCGTATTTATATGGACAAGGTATCACAAAAATAGATGCCGTTTTTATAAGTCATGAAGACTTAGACCATTATGGGAGTATCGTGTACGCACTGGAAGATATTCATATCAAAGAAATTATTATAAGTCCCTATTATGACATAGAACCTAAGATTGAAGCACAGTGGCAGGAAAAAAGCGTTCCAGTGAAAAGAATGGCTTTTAATGAATCGATTATTCGTAATGGTCAGTTATTTCAGGCATTAGCGCCTAAAAGTAATCAGGATGATGCCAATGAGAATTCTTTAGTGTTATTTACACAATTTGGAGGGAAGCATTTTCTATTTACTGGTGATATCGGCAAACATACGGAAAGGGAGATTATAACTTCATACCCCAATCTTCAACTAGACGTATTGAAGGTAGGTCATCATGGAAGTAATACATCAACAGACCCATCTTTTATCCACCAAACTGCACCGGATTATGGCCTTATCTCTGTCGGAAGAAATAATTCATACGGACATCCAACAAAAGAAGTAATTGAGACATTGTCGGATGAAGGGGTAATCATCTATCGAACAGACGAGCATGGTGCTGTCCAATATTTTTTCACAGAAGAGGAAGGGGAGTTCCGACCATTTTTAAAAGAATAAAGAATATGAGACTGTTTTGATTGAGTGGAGACTACATCTAACATATTTTTCATGGACCAAAAAAAGGTGCTATTCAATTGATGAATAGCACCTTTGTCGTATGTACTGATTAGCTAGCTAAACTAATTGCCGCTCCAATAACAAAAATTAATATGAAAAACACAGTAGAATAAACAAACCCTTGTATTGCATGTGGCACGTCATTTGTTTTTTTAGCTGGATTTTTTTCAAATTCGTTCATGTTCTGTCCCTCCTGTATCTACACATAGTATAAAATAAAATTCAAATTAAATCTAGTGATATTACTATTTTGCATTGATTCTTCTTAAATTATGTCATGAATCGGACCAACAAAATGGGAAAAACTGCAATAGTCTTTCTGTTACCATACTTTATCTATATAAATTATACCAATATTGCTTTATTTTTGCTATGATTTAGATAGATGAATTATTTATCAACAACAAATTGTAGCGGTGTCGCTAATTTTTGTGATGATGAAATTAATACAGAAACTATTTTTAAAAATATATGCATGTAAAAGGGATGGCTAGATGAGTAAAGTAAATCAAGGGTTACATCAATTACGAGCGGATAATATTAACGATGTTTATCTTTTAAGTGGTACAGAATATTTCATTATTGAGCAATTTAAAATATCATTAATCGATGTTGTTAAAGGAGACGATGTGGAAGATATCACAACGTATGATCTATTAGAAGTTTCTATCCAGGATGTTATTGCAGATGCGGAAACGATTCCTTTTTTTTCTGATAAGAAAATTATTTTTGCACATCATCCTAATTTTTTGAAAACTAAAGCAGAAAAAACATCTATCACCCATGATATAAAAGCACTAGAACAATATCTTGAACAACCAGTGCCATTTACAGTACTTGTTTTAATTGCCCCTTATGAAAAGCTAGATAAGCGAAAAGGCATTACGAAAAAACTCCATAAACAAGCTAAAGTGGTCGATTGCCAACCACTTCAAGAGCAGGGATTGCGTCGTTGGATGAATCAAATAGCGAAATCATTACAAATTACATTAACAGAAGAGGCAAGTTTATTATTGGAATCAGAGTTCCAAACAAATTTATATATGTTGCAAAAAGAAATGGAGAAATTAGCATTATATGTGGGGCAAGGGAATACAGTAACGAAAGAAATTGCAGATGAAGTAATCTCTCCATCAAAAGATTATAATGCATTACAGCTAGTAGATGCAGTTTTGAAAAGGGATTTACATCAGGCGATTAAAATATTTAAAGATTTAGAAAAAATGAATGAAGAACCAATTGGTTTAATCGCATTATTGGCGTATCAATTTCGAGTTATCTTTCAAGTTAAATTATTAAAGGATAAAGGATATTCATTGCAACGTATTCAGAGTGAAGTAAAAGTTCATCCATATGTCGTAAAGTTAGCAGTACAGCGTAGTGGATCGTTTCATCAAGATAGATTAAAATCGATTATAAATGAATTAACAAATGTAGATACGAAAATTAAACGTGGAAAAATGGATAAAGGCATTGCTTTTGAATTATTATTATATGAACTAACAACCGAATCAATTGTATAATTACTTAAACTGCAAAATAAAAAAACGATCCTGGAGAGGATCGTTTTTATTTTGCGTCAATACGATTAAGTTTATGTGCTAAACGTGCTTTATTGCGATTACCATTGTTTTTATGAATAACACCTTTTTGTATTGCTTTATCAATAATTTGTGAAGTAACTTGATATTCCGCTTTTGCATTTTCTACATCATTTGCTTCAATCAGTGCTTCCACTTTTTTAATATGTGTACGCATATCTGATTTTACTGGTTGATTCAAGTTTCTTTTCGTATTGTTTGTGTCAATACGTTTAATAGCAGATTTTAAGTTAGCCATGAGGTCACCTCCCATAATTGAGATCCATTTGATGAATTATATTACTCATTTATTACCATTTTTAACAATATAACGGTATGTATAGTTAGAAATATTTTATCAAATAGAGATTTACACTTCATAATTATACATTTTAAATAACGATTTGTCCATACTATATCATAATAAATGAAAAGGGTGTGAATGTAATCGAAGAAGAGAGAAATGAAAAACAACATTCCGTACGAACGGATTTAGCAGTAGAAGCAAAGGATATGTATGTAGAGCAAGAGCAACAAACAGAGGAGATTCCTGGTGTTTCTGTTATGGATGAGACACATGAGGATGTGAAAGTAAGTAAAATCATTATTTCAGATGAAGGTGAGATAGCATTACAAAAGAAACCAGGAACGTATATTACTATTTATGCGGATGGTGTGAAGAAACAAGATACGAAAAAGCAAGAAAATGCAGCTACCGTACTAGCTAAGGAAGTGAAAGGATTACTTCAAGCTAGTAATATAACAACAGAAAGCAAAGGATTAATTGTTGGTTTAGGTAATTGGAATGTGACGCCTGATGCGTTAGGTCCGATGACAGTAGAAAAAGTGATGGTAACGAATCATTTATTCGAATTGGAATATGAGACTGTTCAAAGTGGCTATCGTCCGGTCGCGGCGATTTCTCCGGGAGTCATGGGTGTAACTGGAATGGAAACGAGTGATATCGTTTTGAGTGTCATTCAACAATTTGATCCCGCATTCGTCCTCGTTGTAGATGCACTAGCTTCAAGATCGATTGAGCGTATCAATGAGACGATTCAGCTAACAGATAGTGGTATTCATCCGGGATCTGGAGTAGGGAATCATCGCAAGGAATTGAGTAAAGAGACATTGGGTATCCCCGTCATCGCAATTGGTGTACCAACAGTTGTAGATGCTGTAACGATTGCTAGTGATACATTAGATTATGTTTTAATGCATATGGGAAGAGAATGGCAAGAAAAAGACCGACCTAAAAAAGCATTATTATCTTCCAACATGCCAATTGGTCACAACAATTTGAATGAAGCAGATTTACCTAATCCATCAGAACGGGAAACTTTTTTAGGGTTAGTCGGTAATTTAACAGAAGTTGAAAAAAGAACATTATTAGAAGAAGTATTAACACCTATGGGCAGAAATTTAATGGTTACCCCAAAAGAAATCGATGGTTTTATGAATGATATGGCATATGTTATTGCACGAGCAATGAATG
>JAPFCO010000126.1 GCA_026169505.1 Pseudogracilibacillus sp. | reverse complement strand
TATGGAACAAACATATATCCCGACAATTGAAACGAATCAACTGAACATCATCGTTCAACAAACGATGGATGAACCTGCAAAAATAGCTGAAAAGGTTAATCAAATGTTTCATCAAAAAGGTTGTATAATACCTGTAAACAGCGAAGTGAGAAACGCCATTTTGGCGGACGCCAACCATGAAGCCAATTTCTCACTTGCAGAAGAAGACTGGGTGTTGAAGGATGGAGAATAACGAGCGTTCACGTTTACTACAACAGAAAAAAGAACAACTAGCCAAAAAACAATTAGAAGCAAAAGCACTAGCCGAAAAACGACGTGCAATGGAAGCGGAGTTTACAGAGGCGCAACGATTGATGCACAAGATCCATCCCAAACAATTGAAACAATTCGTGCGTACAACTGGTGCTTATATTTTAGGCAAGCGAAATCGCAAACAACTTTATAGTAAAACATATAAAAGAAAACAAGCAAGTAATGAGCTAAAGCCATATAAATATGCCCTTTATAATGAAGGTTTTATCCATGATGCATTAGCTGATTTACAAACGATGTACAAGGAAACGAATAATCAGTATGTACGACAAGCAATCGCCTGGGAATTGGCACTTTGGTTTGCAAACAAACAAACAGAAAGTGGAGCGTTCCAGGCTATTCCCTATGTAAAGGTAGCAAAAGCTAGGGAAAAGGATAAAGAATTAGTAAGAAGTATGACCATTCTAGAAGCAGAATGCCTGATAGCTATTGGTGAACAAGAAAAAGCGCATGCTCTTTTAATAGAACAATTGGACATAAGCAAACATCCAGATCTTTATTTAGCACTTGCCAATACGGAAACAGACGTAACGAAAAAATTGGCTAGAATCAATCAGACTTATCACTTGTATGATCTAGCTCCCATTACAACCGAGAACATGGGCAAGGCATATGACGATCTTCGGATGAAAGATGAAGCATTGCCTGTTGAGGGGCCGAAAATATCGGTTATTTTACCTGCGTACAATGCGGAACAAGGTATTCGAATAGCGATTGAATCGATTCTTGGACAATCATGGCAAAACATTGAATTACTAATTGTTGATGATTGTAGTCCAGATCAAACCATGGCAGTGATTAAGTCGTATCAACAACAAGATGAACGAATAAAAGTATTTCAGACACCTGAAAATAGTGGCCCTTATATTGCCCGTAATATTGCATTAGCGGAAGCAACAGGAGAATTTGTCACTGTAAATGATGCGGACGATTGGTCACATCAAGCTAAATTAAGCATACAAGCCGAACATTTATTAGCAAATGCCACCATCATGGCAAACACTTCAGAACAGGCGCGTTTAACAGAAGATCTACAATTGTATCGACGAGGCAACCCAGGGAAGTACATCTTTTCCAATATGTCATCGCTCATGTTTCGACGGGAGCCAGTCATGGAGAAGTTAGGTTATTGGGATAACGTTCGTTTTGCAGCAGATGGAGAGTTTGTTCGCCGCTTTGTCCGTGTGTTTGGTGAAGATGCACTCGCCCATCTACAAACAGGTCCATTATCATTTCCACGACAGTCTGTGTCGTCTTTAACGAGTAGTTCAGCATTTGGGTATAGTGGATTTTTTATGGGAGTAAGAAAAGAGTATGTCGAGAGTTTCACAGCATATCATGACACGGCAACAGAACTTTATTATCCTAAGGAACAAACAACACGTTTATTTCCAGTTCCAGCTCCCATGTTGCCGGCTTATCAAAAAGGGACGGAGCATTTTGATTTGATTATGATGCTTGATTTACACGAGCAAACAGAAGCAAGTGTACTATTATTGGAAAAGGAATTAAAGAAATCGCAAGAACTAGGCTGGAAACTAGGTATAGTTCATAAAACTGCTTATCACACGGCCCGGAATCAAGTAAGTTCAACGAAAAAAGACTTATCTAAACGGGTTCGGCAATTGATTGCAATATACGGCGCCCGAATGGTTGTCTACGGGGAATCCATTACTTGCCAAATTATCATTATACGATCACCGGAAATCATCGAAGATTGGGAGAAATTCATTCCGAACATCAAGCCAATCGCTTGTTTAGTTTTGATAGATGATTTACCCGAAGTGGGGTATAATGGGAAAAAAGCAACATTATACAATTTTCGCCAATGCATGCAACAAATTATGATTCATTTTGATAAAAAAGGGCGTTGGTACCCATTGAATGAAGAAATTCGAGAAAAGTTACTGACAACATTCTCTCATGAAATCCGTGCGATTCATTTGGCAACAGACAATTGGACAACAACAGAGTTGCATGAAGAACAATTCGCCTTAAGACTAAAAGACTGGATCATGTAAATAAAGACGAACAAGAGGGAGGGGAATGGAATGAATCAACAACAAGCAAATAAACAAGAGCTATTGCAAATGGATGAAGCAATCACTCATATGGATCAACAAATCCAAGATGATGAGAAAGTGATCAAACAAATCGAGACGAGTAATACGTGGAAAACATCCAAAACATATCGACGTCTGAAACAAATGATAGCAAATGATGAGAATGTCGAACGAACTCAATTAGAGTCTATTATAGAGGAACTAGAAATAGCTTTATATCATGCAGAAGATAGAATTATTGAACTTCAATTGAAAGATACCGAGTTAACGAAACAAGCAATCTATCAACAAATTCGCGACTTAAAAAAGGAAGGAAAGCTACTTTCTTTTTTAGATACATTGATTCAAGATAAAAAGCAGCATCAACAAAATTACCGAGAAGCATTGATTTATACTGCAAGACTCTATATGCAAGCAGAGGAAGAAGATCAACAGCTCCTGTACGAAAAGATTCTCACAGGTTTAACAATTGAAGAAATACCTGAGTTTATGATTCGAGCAGGATTAGTCGAAGATGCCATTCCATTACATCAAGCTTCCTCTTTTCGCGGTAGCTTGAATATGCGCATGCGTAAAAATCAAATGCAGCCAGGCCTACCAGAATGGGCATTAGATGATAAACGTCAAGCATATGAATTTGCTCAGAAATTAGAAATACCAACACCAGACATCGATCATGAAATCTATACAATTGATACGATTCCTGTTAAAGATGGGATCGTATTGAAGCCTGCAGAAGGCGCAGGTGCAAGAGGGGTATATTTAATTCACGCAACAGAGGATATCTTTGATGTGAAAAACTCTAGCACTCTCTCAACTTGGAGCGAGTTAATTGAAAGTATGCAAAGGGATTTACAAACCGGTGCAGTAGAGGCGGACGCTTGGATCGTCGAACAACTTGTCTATGAAGATCGAACTGAACGGCAACCGGCACGCGATATTAAGTTTTATAGTTTTTATGGAAAAGTCGGTCTCATCTTAGAGATTGTCCGTGATCCGGAAATAAGACAATGTTGGTGGACAGTATCAGGTGAACGAATCGGTACTGGTAAATATGAAGAAAGTCTATTTCATGGGTTAGGAGTCAATTCAGAAGAAATAGCCATGGCAGAAAAGGTTAGTAGCGAAGTGCCAGTACCGTTTTTACGGATTGATTTTTTACGAGGAGAAAATGGACTAGTATTTGGCGAATTCACCCCTAAACCAGGGAATTACGATGAATTTGATCAACCGACAGATCAATTACTTGGGGATTACTTTTTGGATGCAGAAGCAAGATTAATAGATGATTTACTCCAAGGCAAAGCGTTTCATGCCTATAAAGAATTGGTGCAACAGACAGACATGATGGAAACAAAATGAAAAGTGTTGAAGGAGGAAGTTTGATGGGAAGCATAAATAGTGATTGGTTACCCCACCTATCACCAGAAGTTGTTTCGGAAACAGAGGGTAATTATTTAGACGCATATGTGGTGGCACTAGAAGGTTGGAGAAGAGGTTTAACCTTAAGGTGGCATGTGAAAGATTCAGAGAAATTTAAAGAGATGAAAACATGGTATGTCGATCAGCCAGGCCAATTGTTTTCACTTCATTCAAAAGATAAATCCCATTACTTCTTCCGCACACGTGGCGATAAAGTTCCTAATGAAGCAGTAGAAAAAGGTATGGATAAAGATGCAACGAAACAACTATTAGCAAAAGCAGGCATTCCAGTACCAGAAGGAAAGCAATTTTCCCAGGAACAAACAGTGGAGGAAATGCTCGAATACGCTAGAGAAATAGGTTATCCAGTTGTCATCAAACCTACCGATGGAAGCTTTGGTCGTGGTGTACTTTCCGATATCCAAACAGAAGAAGAATTACGTCATTCGATCGATTATTTACGAACGGAATTAAACCCTAAACAAATAATAGTAGAACGTTATGTTCCAGGAGAAGATTATCGTTTGTATGTTGTCGGTGATGAAGTAATTGGCGCCATTTTACGAGTACCTCCTAACGTAGTAGGAGATGGCATTAATTCGATCGAGTCATTAATTGAAATTAAAAATAATGAACGAAATTTAAACCCGAGACTTGTTAGTTGTCCAATCCTTACAGACGATGAAACGGTTAAGTATTTAGAGCAATACAACTACACATTAGATACAGTGCCTGAAAAAGACCAAATAATATATACTAATAATAAAGCCAATATTTCTTTAGGCGGCGATCCAATCGACGTTTTAGATGAAATTTCAAATGAAACGAGGAAAATAGCCATACAGGCACTACAAGCAATACCTGAATTAGGTCAAGGGGCAGTAGATTTATTATTAGAAAGATGTTCAACGGGTGAAGAACGTGGTTACGTAATTGAACTAAATCCGACAGCCCAGCTTGGTGGAATATTATTCCCGATCAAAGGACAGCCACGAGATATCCCCTCAGCGATCATCGATTATTACTTCCCGGAAACAAAAAGATACGATAAAAATCTACAACAACATTTTAATTTCCATCAAGTATTAAATCCTCTAATTAAGGGTGTTGCACAAGTTACAAAAGTATCTCCGTGTATCCGAACTAATATAGAATCAAAGAAAATAACTTTAACAGGAAAGTTCTCAGAAATCAATGTGTTTAATTGGTTAAGAAATATAGCATTGGAATTAAGTTTGAACGGATTTATTCAAGTGCATGCAGAGGATAAGGTACAAATTGTAGCAATGGGAGAAAGCATCAATCTGAGAGAATTTAAAACAATATTAATGAATAATAAACAACCTATGGAAGTAACGCATCTAGAGGAGATTGATTGGAAAGAGCCGGTTCAATTAGGCTTTGAAATAATAGACGGTACACATGACCTTATACAAGAAATAAATACAATCAAAAAAGAAACAGCGACTACTCAAAAACAAATGATTAAGTTAGAGAAGGAATATCAAAATATGTTAAACAGCAATAGTTGGAAAATTACTGCTCCGTTACGAAAACTAACAGGTGGAATGAAGAAAAAAATGTAAGATAATTTAAATTTAAGGGGGCTCACATTTTTGAAAAATTATAAAAAAGAATGGTTGCCACATTTAAAAGGTTCTATTCCACCTGAAGCAAAAAGAAATAGAGTAAGTTTATATACAATTGCACTTGAAGGATGGAGAAGAGGCTTGTCATTAAAGTTTTATCAATTTAATGATGAACGTCAACATAAAAAGATAATGTATTCTTTCAGTAGTCAAGATAGCATTCATTATTTTACGGAATCAAGTGGAGATTTGAATACAATCCAAGCATTTGATATTTGTCATAATAAAGGGTTAACTGAAAAATATTTAGCAAAACATCAAGTACCTATTCCAAAAGGTCAAGTGTTTACAAGAGAAGCAACTATTGAACATATAATTGATTATGCCAATAATATGAAATATCCTTTAGTTGTTAAACCGACAGATGGCAGTGGCGGAAAAGGCGTTTTTGCTAATGTGAAATCCAAAAAGGAACTAGTTGATGCTGTAAATTTTATATGGAAGAATGAGGAGTTTGAAGAGCTTATTGTGCAACAATTTGTTGAAGGTGACGAAGTACGTGTATATGTATTAGAAGATAAGGTTTTAGCAGCAGGTAATCGTTTGCCGGCAAACATAGTTGGTGATGGAAATCATACTATTATCCAATTAATTAGAGACAAAAATGAGATAAGAAAAAACACCCCTCATTTGCATCATCGTCCAATTAGAGTAGATAATGAAGTCAAAAGCTTAATTGCTGCGGCTAATTATACACTGGATAGTGTATTAGAAAAAGGGGAACGCTTATATCTAAGAAAAATAAGTAATGTTTCAACTGGTGGAGAATCAATTGATGTTACCAATACTTTAACAGCAGAGCAACGGGATATAGCTGTGCGAGCAACAATGTCTATACCTGGCTTAACACATTGTGGTGTGGACATGATGATTAATCAACAAACTGGAGATACAGTAGTTTTAGAGGTAAATACAAAACCTGGAATAGGTTTACATCTGTTTCCCACTGAAGGAAACGCAAGAGATATACCTAAAGCTCTAATGGACTATTACTTTCCAGAGACGATACATAACAAGTATCAAAAAAACATCTTCTTTGATCTGCAAACAGTTTTTGATGTACTTAATGATGGATCGGTAAATGAGTTGGAAATTACCCCTCCTCCTAATGCTACATTAGAAATGGTAGAGTATATTGTTTCGAGCAACTTGGAATTATTAGAATTTCACAGTAAGGTTCAAAAGTACATTTTGGAAAAAAGTATTCATGGATCGATTAAAAAAACGAATGATGAAAAAATATGTATGATTGCTGCACATGAGAAACCAGAAACACTTGAACAATTACAAGGGTTTTTAGAAGAAAGAAGTAGTCTTTTACAAATAGAGCACATCCAAGTTAAAGAATATAATGCACCAATTAAATTGGGCTTTTCTGTTATAGATGGTCTACAATCAATGAGCCTGGTAGAGTTAGAGGTGGAGCATAAGCAGTCAATAAAAGAATCGAAAATAATGGGAAAAGAAGTAGCTAGATTGCATAAACGAATAAAGCAAATGAAGCAAAGTAAAGCTTGGAAGGTCACGGCTCCACTACGTATTGTTACAAGTAAGTTAAAAGAAAAGAGACCTTAATGTAATATGATAATGCTTTATCTTGAAGATTGTATTGTAATATAATAAAGAATGATGGACAATCAATCAATGTAAGTACTCATAAAAGTAACGGAGGGCTATTTATGGAAGCAGATGTAAAATACAAATGGTTACCTCATCTCGAAGATGCTGTGCCTCTTGCTGGTCAAGGGAAAAGGATTAGTACGTACACAGTATCGTTAGAGGGATGGCGTAGAGGACTTCATCTACAATTTTACAGCGTATTTGAAGATGGAAATAAACTGAAAGTACGTTATTCACTAAGTGATGATAACAAGACCCATCATTTTCAATTATCGATGGGTGACAAAGTGTCTCAACAAGCATTTGATATATGTGATGATAAAGATTTAACAAAGCAATATTTAGGACAACACAATGTACCAGTCCCGCAAGGGGAGATGTTTGGAAAAGAAACATCTGAAGAGGAAATGGTTCAATATGGATTATCTTTAGGATTTCCAATTGTAGTTAAACCAACAGATGGTAACGCTGGTAAAGGTGTGTTTGCTAATATTCAATCAGAAAAGCACTTACGAGAAGTTATCCCACATGTTCGAGATGAGCTTGATTTTGATGAAATTATAATTGAAAAATATATAACAGGTGAAGAGTTCCGTATTTATGTGATCGAAGACAAAGTTTTAGGCGCTATGAACAGAAGACCAGCTAATATAACAGGTGACGGAGTATCTAGTATTAGGCAATTAATCCATGAAAAAAATAGAATGAGAAAGATTAATCCACACCTAACAAGTCGATTGATTCGCGTGGATAGAGAGATTGAACGTATATTAGAAGAAAGTGGTTATACATTAAATGCTATCCCAAAAGAGGGTGAATTAGTTTTTCTAAGAGAAAAAAGTAATTTATCAACGGGTGGGGATGCTGTAAATGTATCTGATCAGTTAACACCAGAAATCATTCAAATAGCTATAGATGCAGGTAAAGCAATCCCAGGGCTATCACATTATGGTGTGGATATGATTGTAAGTGATGATCGTAAAGAAGGAGTAATATTAGAAGTGAATTCGCGTCCAGGTCTTGGTGGGCACTTATTCCCTGGTGAAGGTGTACCTCAAGATTTTGCAAAGGATATCATAGATTATTATTTCCCGGAAACGAAAGACACTGAACGCTCTAGCTTATATTTTGATTTTGATAATGTTCTAGAACCTATTAAAAGTAGAACGGCAAAAAACGTTAATTTGTTTCAGCCACCTAAAGGTAAATTATATGGAAGAAAATTAGTAATTTCTGGAGAGTTTGATCGACGGTCATTTCGACGAAAAATTAATAGTTATGCTCGTGAGTATGAGATGCATGGACATATAGAAGAAACTGAAGAAAATGAAATTGAAATTATAATCGTTGGTGTAGATGAGCAAGAGATAATTAACTTTAAAAACACTTGTTATGAGATGGTACAAGATGAAGAAATAGATAACATTGAAGAATCAGAGTGGAATAAACCAACTCAGATTGGATTTTTTACAAAGTCAAAAGAATTATCGAAGTCTGAAGTGAATGAACTTATTATTGATAAAGAACAATATGGAAGAGAGAATGCATACTTAACTAAAAAACATGAACAAGTTATAAAAAGTAGAGCATGGAAAGCTACATTTCCTGTGAGATTTATTTTGCAGAAAATAAAACAAGGGGTTAGATCAATAAGCAACAAATGACAGATTTTTAGTAGATGTTTCGTTAATATGGAGGTGTTTTCGTGATAAATACGCAAGAATATTTACCTCATTTGATAAACGCAGTGCCGAGCAAAGGTTATGGGAATAGACTAAGTATGTATTTAATAGCTTTAGAAGCATGGAGAAGAGGATTGGCAGTAAAGTTTTTTTTAGAGGATAATCCTGATAATAAATTATTGATTCGTTATTCTATTGGAGACGGTACGAATGAATACAAATTTGAATCATCTCTTGG
>JAPFCO010000307.1 GCA_026169505.1 Pseudogracilibacillus sp. | reverse complement strand
TGTTGCTTACTTGTACTAGGCGGAATATGGGGGTATCAAAAATACAAACATCATCAAGAAAGTAAATTCCTACAGCAACTTCCCCACGATGATTTATTGGCAAGAGATCTTATATTAGAAGACCATGGAGACGTTATAATTGGCGACAATAAAATGACCGTTAAGGAAAAGCTGGACGCTGACTTAAATCCATATGTGGAAGATACATCAGGTAACGGGATTTCAGACTGGGATGCCATTCATACATATGATCTTGATCCAACTAAATTTTCCACTGCTGATGATGGGATAAGTGATTTGGCAAAAATAGAAGAAGATCTCGATCCAACCAAACCGATTGATCCTAAAGAGATCGATGAGTTTAAGATTGATGATGACTCACTTGATATAAGTCTACATACAAATGACTTAAACGCAAAATATCATTCCACAATGGAAGCTTATGAACAAGACGAGTTAGAGACATTGTTCGAACCTGTAAGAGAACCAGTTCGCATTAAAAATTATGAAGGCGAAGTACAACTAGACCTACCTAAAAAGTTAGAAAATCTAAAGGATCTAGAAGCATATTACTTCAATTTAGAAACAGAAGAATTAGAGAAAATTAAAAAACAAAGGCTTGAAAACGATTCGATGTATGTCACAATAGACCAATCATTTCCGATTTACATTATTGATCCTGACATTTTAGAAACAATCAATGAGTACTATTATTTCCGGATTTCATTGTTTGAGTTAGGTCGTTCCATTGTAGGTTATGACCATAATATCATTTTGTATAAACGTGGTCTGTTTACAGATAAAGAATTTGTCGATGAAACGGTTGAAGATGTTGATTACGGCCTCATTCAATTTTCTCATGCCACGATAAGTAAAGTACATGCATTTTTATTAGATCGTTTGTTTCAGTTGTTGGACCTTATCTTCACACCTTTCGACGAGCACGACATTAATATTATGGCAAAAGCATTTTTTGATTATGGAAAATTTGAAGGCACCCCTGAACTAGCAAAACGTTATACGATGCCATGGCTTTACGAACATGAAGAAATTGAAACTGAAAATGAATGGTCAAGTAAAGTGATTGATTCCGGATTTCGCACGAAAGTAAACGCCTTTGCCTTTGGAAACTTTAAAACGGAAACAGCAACGGGTGGCGTTTGTGCTGGGATAGCTCGTGCCACCGAAATCATTTATAATGACGGAACATTAGAAGATGAGATGGCTTTTGAACCAACTCACTGGTCATATAAACTAAATAAAGATGAATATTCAGATTTAGAGTATGATTTAACAGATAGTATAGATGCTTATTCCTTTATCGAAGACGGTGTGCTATATGATTATTTATTAACCGACCCAACAATATCCCATATTGCAACCGGTGATAAACTAGATGGTGATTTATATGTCCAACCGAATGCTTTAGATGATCCTGATCAATCATTGATGAAAATGTTAGAAACCCAATGGATCTATTCTAATGATGTATTCAGATCAAATAAGCCCGCCCATAATACAAATGTGAATATCATGGATAAGATTGAAACTCTATTAGCAGATCAACAAGTTGTGTATGCAACCATGCAAGGTAGTGGCAGTGGTCATGGTCTTATCGTTTATAAAATGGAATATGATCGCTATGATAAAGACCATATTCGTTTATATGTCTATGATTCTAATTTGCCACATACACAATTAAAAAAGCGTGGCATTAAAGAAGCATATATAGATATTTATTTACATGAAAAAGAAATGAGGTATAGACAAGGAATTAAAAAAACCAAATCTTATTTTGAGTTTGATTATGCCCCACTTAAAGGACATCGTGAAGATTATTCCTATTCTAATGTTGAAGGTAAAGATGTTATAAACTTTTATCATTCAGACAAGCCTATTAGCGGAAATAATTAATATAATTGTAAATAAAGAAAACATTCCACATAGGTTTGTCTTCTTTATTTATCCGGTATTCGGAAGATAATAATCGTGTGTGACAAGTAGCCTTCAAGCAAACAAGAACAGATTGAGTTGGACCAAAAGTACGGGAAATAGAATATCCTTTTTAAATATTTATCCATCTTGTCAGTGATGTCTTTTTCCTATTCTTTTCCCTTTATCCTGTCCTAATAGCATTTATGAGCAGATTTATATAGTTATTAGCCAAAATGCTGTATATTTAATGATAGTTAAATTCATAGAAAGAAGTGTTAAATATTAGTTATCAAAAATCACTGGTTAAACGTAATGTTGGCATTATGTGGTTTGCGAACTTTTTTGTAGCGGGAAGCATGACAATGGTTATTCCATTTATCTCCCTTTACATTGATTCATTTGGAAACTTCTCTGAATCCTATGTTCAGACATGGTCTGGATGGATTTTTGCAGTAACCTTTATTACCGCCTTTTTGTTCTCGCCAATTTGGGGACGTATCGGGGATAAATTTGGTCGTAAGAAAATCTTAATAATATCTGCATCAGGTCTTGCTGTGTCAGTATTGCTTATGGGGTTTGCCACTTCGGTTTGGCAGCTTTTTTTATTGCGATTTATTATGGGTGTCTTTACAGGATTTATTCCGATGTCCCAAGCATTAATCGCAACACAAACAAAGAAGGAAGATGCTGGTCGAGTGCTTGGAACACTACAGACTGGTAGTGTAACCGGTACGTTAATGGGTCCATTATTAGGTGGAGTCATCGCCGACGTCTTTAGTTATAGCTTAGCATTTAAATTTGTTTCATTTACAATTTTCTTATCCGCCATATTAGTTTTATTCGGAGTTAAAGAAATGAAATTGAAAATAACGAGCAAAGAAGAAAAAACATCTTATACTGCTAAAGAAGTAGTACTTCATATAGTTCAACACCCCGTTTTACTTATCGTTATGCTGACGTCCGCTCTTGTACAAATTGCACATTTCAGTATTCAACCAATTTTATCTTTATATGTAGCTGAAATTAATGGTGTCGCTAATATAGCTTTCTTTTCTGGCTTAGCCTTCTCAGCAGCTGGATTAGGAAACTTGTTATTTGCTAGACGATGGGGAATACTTGGTGATAAAATTGGTTATATCAAAGTATTAATCATCTTATTATTTCTGGCAGGACTCGTCTACTTCCCTATTGCATTCGTTGGTAGCTTGTGGCAATTATTAATTTTCCGATTTTTACTCGGTATTGCTATTGGTGGGGTCGATCCCGTTCGAATGGCATTTCTGCGACAAGAAGCTCCTGTATCAATGCAAGGAGAAGTCATCGGATATAATACAAGTTTGCGTTTTCTAGGTAATATGATTGGTCCAGCAATGGGCGGGGTTCTCGCAGGGTTTTACGGGATTTCATCTGTGTTTTTCTTAACAAGTGCATTGTTAATCATTACAGCTTCCATCCTTGTCGTTACTTACTTGAAATATGAAAAGGTTGATGGAGCATTGTTGCATAAAAATTAATCATATACAGTAATCGACTTGCATCTCTTTAGAAGATGCGGTCGATTTTTTTATTCTTTAATTTTCTTTCTAACTCAACTTTTGCACCAATAAAATACATTCATACAAATAATGGGGTATAATTTAGATTGACTTTACTAACTGACTTGCAAATAATAGTAACAATCAGTTGGTACGTTAAATAATGACTGCAATTTCACAATAAACATAGACTGTGGATTAAGTTTAGTTATACTCTTTGGCATCGCTTCGGAAAAACACTTCGCTTTCCGTGGGCTCGCAATAAGCCTCCTCACTCGCAAAAAACGCTCGTTGCGGGGTCTTATCGTCTTCGCTTTCCCACAGGAGTCTTCGTGTTTTTCCTACGCTGATGTAGAGTATGTTAATTAATGTAAATGACAACCATCAAAACTAGATCTATCACTACTTACCTTGGCTGTTTGGAGCGTAGGACCGTTGACTCCTGCGGGAAAAGCACGAGTCTGAGAACCCTGCAGGAAGCGACTTGTCGCTTTCGAAGCGGCTGAAGTGCGAAGAATGAACTTCAATTCTTCGTGGCACCGCGGAAAGCAACGGTCCGCAGCAGAAAACAGCCTAGAGCACAAACTACAGTATTTGCTTATTACATCATTAAAGTTACTGCACAATTTCCGTCAACTGTGATAATTTAGTGTCGTAAAATAAGTGCAATCGCTTTTATCATTTGGATGATCGCATTCTTAATGTGACCATTTACTCCAGTGCCTATTTGTGTATTATACGACTAATCTACCTATGATTATTAGGACTAATTCGCCTTGTTCACACTGAGAAAGTTGGGTTTCTAGCCTCTCATTCATCTAGCTTTAATAGATTACAATAACAGTATGCACTATAATGAGGGTGACAAAGGAAAGCATCTTTGATAACAACGATACTGGAGGAATGTAAAATGATCCAGACGACAATTAGACATTCGAAACGATATCAAGAAATTATCAACATCCTCATTAAAAATGGTTTAAGCCATCTATTATATCGAATTGGACTAACCGGGAAAAAAAGAGTATTACCCGAGGAAGTAGAAGATCTAGAAGTTGACCATAACCTCGTTAACTTCGGTGTTAAGTTACGAATATCTCTTCAAGAATTAGGGCCAACTTTTATTAAACTTGGACAAATTGCTAGTACTAGAAGAGATATTGTACCGGAACCTATTGCTAAGGAATTAGAAAAATTACAAGATGATGTACAACGTTTTTCCTATGAAGAGGTGGAACAGATTTTTCACGAAGCATTCGAAAAGCCACCCGAAGAAATGTTTACTGATTTTTCGACAATCCCACTCGCTACAGCCTCAATTGGGCAAGTACATCGAGCACAACTTCCAACAGGTGAAGAAGTCGCAATCAAAATCCAACGCCCAAATATTAAAAAGACGATGGATACGGATTTAGATATTCTTTTTCATATTGCAAGAAAGATTGAAGAGAAGACAAAATGGGGCAAAACATACCAGGTGTTAGAAATGATTGAAGACTTCTCCACTACATTAAAAAATGAATTAGACTACTTAATGGAAGGTCGAAATGCGGAGCGAATTAGTAAACAATTCGTTGATGACCAAACGATTCATATCCCGAAAATTTATTGGGATTATACATCAAATAAAATATTAACGATGGAAATGGTCCACGGTATCAAAGTAAATCAGATTGATCAATTAGATTTGGAAGGTTATGACCGTGAAATAATTGCTGATCGCATTGCTCACTCTCTCTTTACACAAGTATTAGATTACGGATTTTTTCATGGTGATCCACATCCCGGAAATATTTATATATTGCCACAAAATGTGATCTCCTATTTAGATTTCGGTATGGTAGGTCGGCTGAATGATCAGATGAAATATCATTTCGCCTCATTACTAATTGCTGTGCAACAAAATAGCTCTGATCAAATGATTGAAACATTTCAGGAAATGGAGCTACTCGACCATGTCGAAAAAACAAATGTACTTCAGCGAGATCTAGAACACTTATTAGCAAAATATTACGATGCAACATTATCAGATATTAGCTTAGGTCAGTTGCTCATTGAAATTTTCTCCATCGCGTATCGTCATAAAGTTGAAATTCCTACTGATATTACCGTCCTTGCCAAAGCCATTTTAACGGCAGAAGAAATTATCGAACAATTGGATCCTTCGTTTAGTATTATGCAAGCAATCGAGCCATTTGGAATGAAAATCATTAAAGAGCGGTATCATCCACGTAGTTTATTAAAGTACGCTTTAGAGGATGCGATAGAAGATATCGAAACATTACGGCAATTACCAAAAGATATCCATAATACGACCAAAACAATTAATAAAGGACGGCTTAAATTCAATGTAAATATCGAAGACGCTCCTTCATTTTTACAAAGACTTGATCGAATAAGTAATCGCTTATCTTTTAGTATTATTCTACTCGCCTTTAGTATTTTGATGGTTGGACTCATTATTGGTACATCAATTGCTGGTGAAACGAATGTATTATTCAAACTACCTGTTATTGAATTAGGCGGTATTGTTGCAACAGTTATGTTCTTATTCATGTTGTTCGCTATTTTTCGTTCCGGTCGTATGTAACTTTCATTTTGATAAAAAGGTAGTTCGATTATATATCTCTAATTAATCAATTAGAAGTTTCAGCTACAAATACGGTGTATCCGAAGTGAAAATAAAATAAGTTATTCAATTAAACCGCAAAAATCGAGAAGCAATATTCATCTCCTGACCAGTACACTAACTACTATAAGGGGATGAGATCATGAACAATAAATCGATTGGATTATTTCAAGGAATTGCATTATACATTGCAGCTATACTAGGGTCAGGTGTTCTTTTTTTATCAGGGGTAACAGCTTCCATAGCAGGACCTGCATCTATTGTATCCTGGCTTATCGTTATTTTAATTAGCTTTCCGCTTGCTTATTCCTTTGCTAGTTTGGCCAGACAGTATCCTGATGCTGGTGGAGCTGCAACCTTTGTTAGAAATTCTTTTGGATATCATCTTGGCAATATAGTTGGATGGTTTTACTTTGTAACAGCAGCAGTTGGCCAAACAATTGTATCCTTAACTGGCGCTTTTTACGTCAGTCAGGCATTTGGATTTTCACATTTTGGGACAACTTTGATTGCTGTTTTTATATTGACAATTGCAGGTGTTTCAAATTATTACGGCGTAAATGTAAGTGGTAAAGTTGCATTGATTCTAAGTTCTTTATTGTTGATTCTTTTACTGGTGGTTATATTTGTGTCACTTCCAAGAATACAATGGGTAAACTTTACTCCGTTCGCACCAAATGGATGGTTTTCTGTTGGGAGTGCTATAACAGTAATCTTTTGGTCCTTTTTCGGTTGGGAAGCGATTTGTAGTCTAGCCGAGCACTTTAAAAATCCCGAAAAAGATATTGTCAAAGGATCAGTTGTTAGTGTAGTTGTCATTGGATTATTATTTATAGCTTTAAGCCTTGTCACTATTGGGACTGCCACATATGGCAGTCAGGCAAGTAACTTGTCTCCTATCGGTGTTATCATGGAAGATACATTTGGCGTAGGTGCCAAAGTCGTCACGGCATTTCTAGCGTTGATTATTTGTACGGGGACATCAAATGCTTTTGTAGCCAGCCTATCGCAATTAGGATACTCATTAAGTAGGGATGGTGCTTTTCCAAAGTTTTTTTCAACATGTCATGTAACCACTCAAATTCCAAGACGGATGGTATTGTTTGTTATCTGCTTTTCGATAACTGGTGTTTTAATGACGAAGGCTTTATCACTGACATTTGATGATATTTTATTTATTCCAACTTCTCTTGGGATTCTAGTTTATGTTCTTTCAATGGCAGCAGGTGTTAAATTATTTAAGAAGAACACATCGGCATGGTGGGCATCGTTAACATCTTTTACTTTATGTCTGCTAGTTATTCCACTTTTTCAATTGTATCTATTTGTTCCATTAATTGTCGTAGCTTTATATGTGATTTATATGATTGTAAGTAAGAATATTTCCGAAAATAAGGGAGAGTTAAAATGTAATGAAGGATCAAAATAGCCTTTCCAAAGATAAAATGTGGAAAGCAACAATATCATGTGATCCAGCATATGACGGGATATTCTTTTACGCAGTAAAAACAACTGGAATTTTCTGTCGACCTTCTTGCAAGTCTCGGGTTCCTAATGATGAAAATGTATCCTTTTTTTCATATGCAGAAGAAGCACAAATGGCAGGATATCGAGCGTGTAAAAGATGCCGACCAGATTTAAGTTTAAAAAAGTATGATCCATTTGATTTCATTTTGGAAGATACTATTCTATTAATAAAAAATAACTATGATCAAAATATGTCTTTACATGATATTGCATCAAGTGTAGGAGTTAGTCGTTTTCATTTAAATTGGATTTTTAAAGAACGAACAGGATGTACTCCACGAAGATACTTAGAAAAAATCAGGATCAAGAAAGCGAAAGAGCTCCTCTTAGCAACAAACTTTAATAGCACCGAGATTGGTTACCAAATAGGATATCAAAGCATCTCCAGCTTTTACAATGCATTTAAACAAAATACAGGATTTTCACCGACTCGATTTCGTACTTACCATGCTGAAAATACCGTCAATAAAGAATGAATTTATAAGGTACTATACATCTCTCGTATTTTGAAAATTTTGATAGAACGGAGTCAATGAAATGTGCTAGTATTAATTTACCCAATTGGTGAAGATGAAGAAATAAACGGGCTAATTAGCAAATTAGCCCGTCAAATGTGACGTTAAAAAGCATACCTTTACTCGACTCATAATTCGCTTAATAAATTAATAGTTGGTCTAGCTGGATTCGAACCAACGAATCACGGGATCAAAACCCGATGCCTTACCGCTTGGCTATAGACCAGTGAAGTCCCCTCTTAAAAAGGGACTAATCTGTTACTTTAGACCATTTTGCTGTTGTTGAGATTGTTGCGCTTGATCTGCTTGTTGACGAGCTTGCTGCACTTGTTGTTGTGCTTGTTGGAACTGTGGATCTTGTTGCGCATTAGAACCTGCTTGATTTTGATAACTCTGTAGTGCTTGCTCCGCTTGTTGCAGTTGTTGTTGCGCTTGTTGCAACTGTTGCGGATCTGCGCTAGTCTGTGCCTGTTGTACAGCTTGTTGAGCCATCTGTGCTTGTTGGGCTGCTTGTTGTATCTGTTGTTGCGGGTTTTGTTGTGCCATAATTAAAAACCTCCATTTTTTGAATTTGCTACGTTCAATCTTTAAATTCCCCATGTTTTTTTAATTTATGTATGTATTTTTCAGTCGTTTCTATTACAAAAGAAATAGATCATTATTTCTCCCTTACTTTGTACCAAAATAACAGTTATTACTGCCATGCTTTTCCCACGGTTTAGGGGTGTAGTCAAGTATTTCATAACACATAGGTGTAAATACAACAATAAAAAGCACAGAATGAAAAACTGTGCCTTTTCACTTGATATTTGTACCGTTAATTATTGTTTTCTTTCCTTAACTGACTAAATACGACTTCCCTCACCTTACCTATGATGCGAAACGTTCGAATAAAATATTGTTTTCCAAATGGATATAATCCATCATCTCTGTTTCTAACTCTAATAAACGTGCATAGGTAATTCGATAGGAACCACAAGCATCTAACGGGGGTACAAATTCATTTGTCGTAGTACGCATTTTGTTTAATAACTGAATCATTGTTTCATTTCCATCCTTAAGTACTTCTATCTCTTTAGATATATGATGATGATTTATTGTTTCACTTTTCTGTATCATTGGAATTACTTCCGTAGTCTCTTTGACTAAGTGTATTTCTGCTTCAATTAAAAATTCATTATACAAAGAGTAAAGTTCTTTTAAATGTAGAGAATCCTCGCCATGTACACGATAGATACGCGTAACAAACTCTCCTAAAGCGGATAGCTCATCTTGTAAATAAGTATGATAATGTTCCTTAATATAATTCGTTATATCTGTTAATGACTTCGTATCCCAATTTATTGCTTTATTGCCTTTGGACAGCCATTCATCATACGCACCATTCAGCTCTGTTAAAATATTTGAGCCTTCTACATTCTTATGATCGAATGTTTTTTTCAGTTCAATATCGCCTTTGCAACAAAAATTGATTCCATGAAATTTAAATAAATCACTTGCCTTTGGAAACTCTTTTACAATCTGTGCCGGTGTATGTTCTTCCGTAAATATATGCATGTTTATGTCCCCCTATATAATATGATATGTCTATGTTATATAAAATCATGGGAGGACGCTGTGATATTCATCACTTATTTACAGTCATTTTCTACGAATACTTCTCAATAGAGTGAATTTCATAATTATCTAAATCAGCCATATCACTACAAGATGTAGTTAAGAAAGATCCAACGAAACTACATCTTGTAGT
>JAPFCO010000029.1 GCA_026169505.1 Pseudogracilibacillus sp. | reverse complement strand
CATTTGGTGGGAGGAAAGCAGGATTGCTGTTCCTTGATCACGCAGCTTGCGAATTTCATCTTTAAATAAATCTTGACTCACTGGGTCTAAACCAGAAAACGGCTCGTCTAAAATTAATAATTCTGGTTCATGAACAATCGCACCAATAAACTGTACTTTTTGTCCCATTCCTTTTGAAAGTTCTTCAATTGTTACTTTATCTTTTCCTTCTAAATCAAACTTTTTAAGATAGTACATAATGCGTTCTCTTGCTTGGTCAAGCGGATAATCTTTTAATTCTGCAAGATAAAGCAGAATATCTATGACTTTAACATTTTTATAAAGCCCACGTTCCTCGGGAAGATAACCAATTTTACTCTTAGGAATCTTTTTCCCATTTTGATTTTGGAAAGTAATTGTTCCCTCATCAGGATACATAATTCCCATAATATTTCGGATTGTTGTAGACTTTCCAGCACCGTTCGGCCCGAGAATCGCCATAATCTCAGCCTTCTTTACTTCAAATGAAATATGATGCAGTACTTTTTTTCCTTTAAAAGATTTATTTAGCCCAGTTACCGTTAACATTGTCTCCATAGATGCTTTAACCACCTTTTTAATAAAGTACTTCGTAATAATACGTTTCACAGTCCCAAAAGATTCCATATGAATTTAAAAAAACCTAATACTGTAAGGTAAATGTATTACCAGTTTATGTCTCACCTCTTCCTGTTACTTTATTTCCATAATAAATGCTTCGTTTTCAATTCGGACCCCGCTTCCTAGCGAAGTTATGATAGAAAGACATGAGGAGCCAAATTGCAGTTGGAAATGCAATTGCTCCAATCATTATTTTTAAGAGTGTAACTGTTGCACCTACACCATCAACAAAGAACAAAATTATTACCGGAATTAATAGGAGAAGTAATAATATAACTTTCACTAGATTTACTAATCCTCTTCTTCCTTCTACCTTCCACTTATTCGTATATGATGCGACTGCTGTCAAAGCTATTGGAATAGCTATCACACTGAGAATAACAGCTATTATTTGAAGTAATGATTCTAAGGTGCCATAGCTTATCATTGCTCCACCCCATACGAGTGCAGTAATCAAGACAAACGGAATTACTAACTTTTTTATGGAACCACTTAAGTTTTCGTACTTTTCAACCGTTGTGTCACGATCACTATAAATCGGCTTTGTATTAGGAGGCGCTCGAAATAAATGGATGTTCGCTTCTGATGTAATATGTGACCAACCAGCAGAGGAAAAAAAGTCAAAGTATTCCTCTTCTTCATCCTCTTCTAATGAACGATAATCTACACTATAGATATACTCTGTGCTTTCTCCTTTTTCAAGTGTATAACCCATAAACTTAAAGTCACTGGCATGCCAACCCTTCAAAGAATAGCGGCGTAATTTTTCCATGTCCTTCTCCTCAGTAAAGGCTAATCCACCCGATATAATATACTTTGTCTGTCTCATTCTTCACCCTCCTTCAATCCATTTTCCGCTAATTGAATCATCCGTTTTCTTACCTTCAAATCTTCTTCTAATACATTTCTTCCCTGTTCAGTAAGTTGATATGTTTTACGTCTTGCATCCGACTTATCATGTAAATAAATCCACTCTTGGATTAATAATTTTTTAATAATTGTGTACATTGATGCGGGACCTATTGTAATTACGCCGTTTGTTGTTTCCTCAATTAAATTCATAATAGCGTAGCCATGCTTTGGCTTAGTTAAAGCAGCCATAATATAAAACATAGAATCTGTTAATTGCTCCGTTTTCTTCACTCAATCACCTACTATATCTTTTCATGCTATATCATAAAGCGATATATATCTAAAAACAATATATCACAATACGATACATGTGTCTATAGTTATATCATAATTTGATACATTGGTTTGTAATAACTTCTTTTGGAATCAAAAAAGAACCCTTGCTGGTGGGCTCTTCTCTAAATCTAACTACATATTTGCTCGTTGTTATTCCAATACTGTACTTGTATGTAATGGACTAAATTAGCCAAACAAGTGATGCATATACTCATTTAAAAAAACACCTCGCTCATCTAAACGATTCCGGACATCTATAAAGTCATGCAAACGAGGGTATGCTGACTGCACTTCTACTTGATTCATCGTGTGCATTTTCCCCCAATGTGGGCGCCCCTCAAACTGCTTCAATATTTTTTCTAATGCTTGAAAATAAGGCGAAAACTCCATCCCTTTATACATATGTATAGCGATATATGCTGAATCACGTCCATACGATGGACTTAACCAAATATCATCTCGTTTAACAAAGCGGCATTCAATCGGAAAATGCACGGCATATTGTTCCTTCCGAATTACTCTATCAATTGTCCGTAATATTGTTTCTACATGCTCCATTGGCACACTGTATTCCATTTCTTGAAATTTCACAAGACGTGGGGTTGCAAATATTGCATGGCTTGCATCTGTTTCTGTTCCGACGGGGATACCAATTGCTGACAGTGTGCTAATCGTCTTCGCAGATTTTGGCACGATGCGACTTACTTCAGACATCATCCAAAAAAGTCCATTTTCTATTACTATTTTTTTAAATAAATTATGTTGTTTCTTATTTTCTAATTCGACAGTGGAATCGGCCATATTCATCGTTTTAATTTGTACGGTATTCGTAAAAGGAAACCAATATAATTCCATATTCCGATGACTGGAACGTAATGCAGTTAATTGGTGTAAACTCTCTTCTAAAGATAGGCGATAACTGTGTCCAACTAATTGATAGGCGGGTAACACTTTCAATGTTACTTTAACGATGATTCCGAGCATACCTAATGATAGCTGTGCCGCTTGCAGTAAGGAGCTATCGTTTGTTTCGTTTATGTCAATCATATCTCCATTTGCTTGCAACAAAGTAATACCAACTGCTTGAGTAGAAATGCTTCCAAAATGAATTCCCGTACCATGTGTTCCCGTACTAATTGCCCCTGCAATTGTTTGTTTATTTATATCCCCGAGATTTTCCATGGCATATCCTTGTTCCCATAACTGTTCACCAAGTTCCTTTAAATTAGTTCCACCCCAAACAGTGACATGGTGTTTTGTACGATCAATCTGATCAATTCCTACTAAATGCCGTAACGAAATCATAGTGTCACTCGTTGCAACAAGTGGTGTAAACGAATGTCCAGCCCCAACTACCCGTATTTTTCGGCCAGTTTTATATGCTTGACGCACAATGGATTGCAATTGTGATAGATTATTTGGCTCTATAAAATGTTCCGGTTCACAATATACGGATTCAGACCAATTTTTCCAGACCTGCCGGTTTTTCGTCATAGAAAACACTTCCCATCCCCCCGATAAGTGCTATACGTTGTTACAACTTTGCCATCTTGAATGATATGCAATGTATTAAATCGTTCACATAACTCTCCTGCTTTACTATGTCTGAAAAAGATTGGATCTCCATGAGTTAATGGAATGGAACCAGTATATTTAATCGGGGTCTGTACTTCACCTACCCCTTCATGCTTAATTAGGCTAGCCCCCTTCGGTAAATAGACTTCTGGTAACTTATCTTCTCCCACTGCTCCAGAAGCGACATAACCACCACCAAAACAAGTGTACAGATGTTTCTGGGGGATGCGTGTAATCTCAACAGCAAATCCAGTGGCAGCCTCATATTGAAAGTCTTTATATTTATCAAATAAATGCGAATTAAAAAATCCAGACCCTACCGTTACTTCTGTGACAACCTTTTCTTTTACTGTTCGATGTAAACTACCAGTACCTCCCCCGTTTACAAAACGCAGGGAAGCTCCTGCTTTATCCATCATTTTCATTATTTGTTTGCGTTTTTTCACTACTTCTTTTGCTGACATTCTTTTCATGTTTCGAACCATTATCCCCTTAACCCTTTGTTTTGGGTCGGCGTCTGTTACTCCTGCTATTTGCGCTTCATAGCCCATGATTCCATCCAAAGTAATACGCTTTGACTCTAGTATGGTCGTGACAATTTGTTTTGCTTGTTTCACCGTGCGAATCGGAGATCGATAGACACCAAAGTGAATCCCATATAACTGCGACGACAAGTCGATATCGATACAGACTAGGAAAGTCCCTGCTTCTTCTTCAGCGATTTTATCTAATCGGGCTAGATGTTCGACACTATCAATCATTACCGTTATATATGCACCTTCTTTTACTCTATGACATATCGTACGTAATAATACTTCATCCCAAATTGGATAAGCAATTAATAAATCATCTAAGCCTTGCTCATGTAAATACAATGCTTCTTCCCCTGTAAAGCACATTACTCCTTGAAATATAGGGGAAAAGGCGAGTATATCTTTCAGGACCTGCACACTTCGAATCGATTTACTAGCAATGCGAATCTTTTTATTCTTCGCCCTTGATGTAATCGCTTTCATATTTGTTGTTAATGAATCTACATCTACAAAAGCACAAGGTTTCTCCACATGTTCTAATGCTGCTTTATATGTTTCATAATTCTTCATACATTATCTCCTAAAAGACCATTTTATCTGTTCCTAAGGAATGGTGATGCTTGTTTTCTAGCGGGTAGTATGTAGAAAACAAGGCTCTTTATTAGGGTTTATCAGTTTCTGTCATAAAGGCGACAAGTGAATCGACTGCCTCTTCTTCATCATGACCTTCAGCAAGTAGCATGACTGTTTCCCCTTTTGCTAACGCAAGCGTCATTAATCCCATAATACTTTTAGCATTAATTCGCTTCCCATCCTTTTCTAAAAAAAGGTCGGCCGAAAATCGATTCGCCTCTTGTACAAATTGTGCTGCCGGCCTAGCTTGTAATCCAGACTCCAGCAGTACTTCAACAGATTTTTCTATCAATATTTCTTCATCCTTTCTCCATCTACATCAAAAAACTCATTGATCATCCACTCGAAAGCGTTAAATTAACGTCATTATATCACTTCTTATAGTGAAAATAAACTTTATTATACTACGCTTCTGGAACATCTTTACCAGATTTTAACGAGGTTGCAATTTCTTCAATCTTTTTTAACCGATGATTTACACCTGATTTGGATAACTTTCCGGAAGGGAGTAAATCTCCTAATTCCTTTAATGGAACCTCAGGATATTGCAAACGTATTTGAGCGATTTCGTGCAAGCGAACAGGTAATACATCCAATCCTACTGTCGCTGCAATATATTTAATGCTCTCAACTTGCCTAACCGAGGCACTAATCGTTTTATTTAGATTAGCTGTTTCGCAATTGACAATTCGGTTAACTGAATTACGCATATCCCGCACAATGCGTACATCTTCAAACTTGAACAATGCATTACTAGCCCCAATAACTCCTAAGAATTCGGTAATTTTCTCTGCCTCTTTTATATAAATAATATAGCCATTACGACGTTGTAACTCCCTTGCATTCAAATCATACACATTAAATAACTGGCATAGTTCATGATTATGATCTTGGTCCAAATTAAATATTTCTAAATGATAAGACGATGTTTCCGGATTGTTAATGGAACCTCTCGCTATAAAAGCACCACGTAAATATGCGCGTTTACAACAATTTCCTGCTAATGTTTTCGATAAGTCCGTTGATTCAAATCCGTCATATTCATACTCGATATTTAATAGTTCAAGTAATATCTCAACGCCTTTTTTAATGCGAACAATGTAAATATTATTCTTTTTTAATTTCATTTTTTTCCGAACGAGTAATTCAACAGGTCCATTAAAAACTTTTTTTAATATGGTAAAAATTCTTCTCGCGATTGCAGCACTTTCTGTTTGAATATCGAGCATCATACGTGGTTCGACAGTAGAAAGTACACCATTCATCCGTACAATTGCTGCAAGTTCGGCTCTCAAACAACATTGCTTTTCGTCCAGTTGAATTAATTCCTTCTTTATTTCAGATGTAAATGACAATTTCATTCATCCTTTGCTTTTTCCTGTACAGCTAGATCATACAAAATATCCGCTAACACAGCCGTATTATGCCGGATCATAGGATGCGAATAATCTAATATATCTGCTTCAATAACCTCTAAATGACATTGTTCTAAACGTCCTCGTTTATAAACAACAGGAATAGAGTCCTCTGTTTTATATTTTGAAAGCATTTCATTCGGTATAGGTTGATCATGTACAATAATTACATCAACTACATCATCACCAATATGTCGGAAAATCGCATTCACATGATCTGTCGCACTATAATCATTTGTTTCTCCATCTTGCGTCATAATATTACAAACGAATACGACTTTTGCCTTCGTTTCTTGTAATGCCTTTTTAACTCCACTAACAATTAAGTTCGCCAAGATACTCGTATAAAGACTACCAGGTGAAATTACGATGAGATCTGCTTCCATGATTGCATCGACTACTTCAGGTATTGGTTCAATCTCCTCTGGCGTTAAAAATACCCGTTCAATTTTTTTGTTTTTCACAGGTATATTTGACTCACCTGACACAATCGTGCCATCGTCTAGTTCAGCGTGTAATACAATCGATCCATTGGAAATTGGATAAATACTTCCTTCAACTCGAAATAGCTCTGACACTTTTTTTACCGCATGATAAAAATCATCTGTTAATGAATTCATTGCAGCTAAGACTAAATTGCCCAAAGAATGTCCTGTTAGATCATTATCACCGGTGAATCGATGTTGAAATAACTGTTTTAGTTCTGGGTCGACCTGTGCGAGTGTAGCTATTACATTCCGTATATCACCTGGGGCCGGAATCTCCATCTCAGCCCGGATTCTCCCTGTACTACCCCCGTCATCAGCCACTGTGACAATCGTTGATAATCCAATCGGAAATGACTTTAAGCCTTCCAGTAAGACCGGCATGCCTGTTCCCCCGCCTAATACAACGATGTGAGGCTCTCTATCTTTCGACATATTAGTGACCCTTTCTCTTCTGAACATCGCGATGAGATGTATGAACTGGATATTGTTTAGATAAATGTTCTGTGTAGTATTCCGTTAGTGCAACCGATCTATGTTGCCCGCCAGTACAGCCGATAGCAACTACAAGCTGTGATTTACCTTCTTTTTTATATTGTGGAATCAAAAACTCCAATAAATCGATGATTTTTTCATTAAATTTTCGTGTATTTGGCCATTTAAACACATAATCCGCAACTTCTTCATCTAATCCTGTTTTCGGACGCATCTGTTCGATATAAAATGGATTTGGTAAAAAACGAACATCAAATACTAAGTCTGCATCAATAGGTACACCGTATTTAAATCCAAAAGAAACAAAATTAAGGGAGAACACCTTTTTTTGATCTTCTGCGTATAAGTCATGGATCTTTTCGCGTAACACTTTAGGCGCTAAATCAGATGTATCAATTATCTTTTGTGCCCGACCTCGTAATTCATCTAACATATCGCGCTCTTTTTCAATACCTGTTAGAGGCAGTCCTCCATCTGCTAATGGATGATTACGACGAGTCTCTTTATAGCGGCTAACAAGGACTTCATCTTTGGCGTCAAAGAAGATAATATGTTCTTCCAACCAAGCTTCTTTTTCAATCACGTCTAGTGACTCATAAAGCGCATCAAAAAATTCTCTACCACGTAAATCGATTACTAATGCTACACGACGAATTGTATTTGATGCGTCCTTCATTAACTCTAGAAATTTAGGAATCAATGTTGGTGGTAAATTATCTACACAATAAAACCCTAAATCTTCAAAGCTCTGTACCGCCACTGTTTTACCTGCACCAGACATACCTGTAATAATAATTAATCTTGTTTCTGATTGCTTCATCTCTATTCCTCCCTAGGTTACTCATTGAATCTCATAATCCTTAGACACCTTACAAGGAAACATTGATCTTACTCCATATGAGCAATATTTTGTGCTTTAATACGTAATACGCTAAGCTAATAATTGCTATAGGTTGAATCTATATCAAATCTAAATGATGTAAGTGCTAGTTTAATTATACCTATTCATGAACACAAAAGGAAGTAGGCGCTATTTACTAAATGTAAGTCTCTTCTGAATACACAAAAAAATACACAGGATATTTACTATCCTGTGCAAGTAACTAATTTATTAAAGGGGGTCAATTAGTTTAAATTAATTATACACGATAAAGATTGCTAATTTATTACAGAATAGTTAAGATACAATAACGATTCAACTGTTTATGATTGTTTTTGTTTTGCTGCTAAGTTTTCAAGGTACTTAATTGCCTGTTCTGCAGCGATACTGCCATCCCCTGTTGCTGTAACAATTTGACGTAATTCTTTTTCGCGAATATCCCCTGCCGCAAAAACGCCCTCTACATTTGTTTCCATATTCTCATTCGTTGGAATATATCCTTCTTCATTCACAACACCTAGTGATTTAAATGGCTCACTTAATGGTACCATACCAATATAAACGAAGACTCCATCCGTGGTAAATTCACTTGTTTCTCCAGTTTTGACGTTTTTAAGCGATAAAGTACCTACTTTACCATCTACATCATTCATTGATTCAACGACTGTATCCCAAATAAATGATATCTTTTCATTATCAAAAGCACGATCTTGAATAATTTTTTGAGCCCGTAATTCATCGCGTCGATGAATAATCGTTACTTTATCTGCGAAGCGCGTTAAGTAAATTCCTTCTTCTACTGCGGAATCTCCACCACCAATGACGGCAATTTCTCTTTGTTTGAAAAAAGCACCATCACAAACTGCACAATAGGATACGCCACGTCCAGTTAGTTCTTGTTCACCTGGAGCACCTAGCTTTTTAAATTGTGCACCTGCTGTTACGATAATAGCTTTCGTTTTATATGATTTACTACCTGCATTAATTTCTTTATAATCACCATGGTCTATTACTTCTTTAACATCACCATATGCATATTCTGTACCAAATTTCTGCGAATGATCAAACATTTTAGTTGATAATTCCTGTCCTAAAATGCTTTCGAATCCAGGATAGTTTTCAATGTCTTCTGTGTCAGCCATTTGTCCACCTGGTACACCACGTTCTAACATTAGTGTATCTAAATTTGCACGAGAAGCATAAACAGCCGCAGTCATTCCTGCTGGCCCCGCTCCAATAATCGTCACATCATATATACGTTCTTCACTCATAATAGATCTACCTTCTTTCTAAATGATCATTTTTTTATGTTTATCTAGTTTTATTATTATACTTCTAGCTTATAAGATGACGCTCTTTCCGTCTATTAATATGCTCACAAGTGCACATACTTAAATCAGTACCTTTTTTATAATCTTCATTGCTATTTTATTATCAAAGTAGACAAAAACTATGCAGTACCTTTAATGATGTAATATGCAAATACTGTAGCATGTGCTCTAGGCTGTTTTCCCCTGCGGACCGTTGCTTTCCTCGGTGCCACGAAAAATTGCAGTTCATTCTTCGCACTTCAGCCTCCTTGGAAAAAAATCACTTCCTGTGGAGTATTCAGACTCGTGGGACTGCCACTATCGTTCGTCCCGTCGAGGACCATTTGCTTTTCCGACTGGAGTCAACGGTTCTCCGCTTCATACAACCAACACAATCAGTGAATTCATATTATATCCTCCTGTTACTGCCCTATGATAATTTTAATTGCTCGCACATGTGATCTGCTAATTTATCTCCAACTACAGCGTAGGGAAAACACGCAGACTCCTATGGGAAAGCGAAGACGATAAGACCCCGCAACGAGTGTTTTTCTCGTGAGGAGGCTTAGCGCGAGCCCATGGAAAGCGAAGTGTTTTTCCGAAGCGATGTGTTGCAGTCTATGTTTTTCTTCCAGCACTTACAACATTTATGAAAAATAGCTTTAACAAATAGTTAGCATCGTCCTACAATCTATCATACGTCTATTCTTCTTGACGATTTCGCTCTTCCATTTCTACCTTTGTGTAAATGACTTTTGCTGGGTTCCCGCCGACAAAAGCACCTGCCGGGACATCCTTATTCACAAGTGATGCAGCAGATATGACGGCACCATCACCTATCGTAACCCCTGGGAGGATCGTCGTATTCGCTCCAATCAAAACATGATCACCAATCCGTACCTCACCAAGTCGATATTCCGTAATTAAATACTCATGAGCTAAAATCGTCGTATTATAACCGATAATACTATTATGACCTACTTTTATTAATTCTGGAAACATCGTATCAGGCATAACCATCAGAGCAAACGCTGTTTGTTTACCAACTTCCATCCGTAAAAATGTCCGATATAACCAATTTTTCACACTCAAAAAAGGGGTGTATCTTGCCATTTGAATGACAATGAAATTTTTCATTACCTTTAAAAATGGAACTGTTTTATAAATACGCCATAATGAATTAGCATCTTCTACTGGATACCTTTTTGTATCTCGCATTTATTACACTCCTACAATTTTTAATAACTCCCGCATTTCATCAATCATATAAGTCGGTTCGAATTGTTGTAAAAATGTTTCACCTTTTGAACTCCATGACACACCTACCGTTTTTACACCAGCATTATTGCCTGATTCAATATCATGAGAATTATCCCCAACCATTAAAGATGTTTTTGTAGAACCGCCTAGTTGTTCAATTGCTTTTAGTACAGGTTCCGGATGAGGTTTTGGCTTTATTACATCGTCAACAGACACAACGACATCAAAATATTGTCTAAGATCCGTAAATGCTAAACTTTGCTCTACGCCAAGACTCATCTTAGCAGATACAACCGCCATTTTTATTCCTTGTTGACGCAACTCCTCCAATGTCTCTTTCACAGTCGGAAATACGGTTACATACTGATCGTGTTGCGCTATATTATGTTCACGATACGTGTCAACCATTTTATCAGCTAACAATGGATTAATATTCGTAAATGTATCAATTAAAGGTGGTCCATTAAATGTTAATATTTCCTCATCTGTAAAAGATAAACCATAATGTTTGAGAGTATGCACAAATGAATCATGAATCAATGCATTTGTATCAATTAATGTTCCGTCCATATCAAATAAAACTGTGTTAATGTTCATATTCTATACTTCTTCTCCTTCTTTTTTCAGCCCGATTCCATAAAAACGCCACAATCATCGTAAGGACAACAGCCGTTGTAAAACGAATAACTAACAATGGCCATACTGGGATTCCAAGTGGGATAAATATTAACGTATCCTCAATTACTGCGTGACATGTAACGAGGAAAATCAATGCTAAAACCATATCCTTCCGTGATACGCCGTCTTCTTTTACCGCTTGAATCATCACACCTGCACCAAAAGCTAATCCAATCGTTAAACCAGTAACTAATGTAAATGATGTGTTTTCTTTCATTCCTAAAAATCTTGTGAAAGGAGCAAATGCTTTCGATAATATCGTAAGCCAACCCTTCTCACGTAAAAACTGCATCGCAATCATAAGCGGGAAAATTACCGCAGACAATTGAAGTACTGCTATTATAGCGGTTTTTAACCCTTGTAGAAAAATTGCTGACCAAGTCGTTAATTCAACCTCAGATGCAGCAATAAACCCATATTGTGCAGGTTCAGCACCACCTGGCCAAAGGATGTTAATTAAAAAGGCAGATACAAAAGCTAATGAAATTCGAATCCCTGATATTAACCACCAATTCACACCAACTTTTGATGCAACAGATGATTCGATGAATAAATTATGGGAAAAAGAAAGCATCATCGCTAAAATAAAGACTTCCTTTACTGTAAATTCAAAAGAAACGATGGCTCCTATGCCAGCATATAAATTCAGTGCATTACCTAAAACAAGTGGCATTGCGGCTTCTCCTGGTAATCCAATAAGCTTCATCACTGGTGCTAATAAATCAATAAACCAAGGTAACACAGGCGTATATCGTAAAATTGTCACAAGGACGGTAACAGGGAAGACGATCTTCCCTAACGTCCACGAAACGAACACTCCCTGCTTTAATCCTCTTAATATAATGCCTAGCAATTATTTCGCCCTCTTTGTATTAACTTTCTTACCATTGTAACGTCGGTCAACCTGCTTCATCTTACGACGGAGGATTAGGATAATAATTGCACCAACTATAAGTATTAATGATAATAATTGTGCTTGTCGAATTGGTCCGAAATATAAACTATCTGTTCGTAAAGCTTCAATAAAGAAACGTCCGATAGAATACATAATAATATAATTTAAAAATATCTCGCCACGGATAGGATTATATTTTCTTAATAAAATTAATAAAATAAAGACCAATATATTCCAGAAAGACTCATATAAAAAAGTTGGATAATACATTACCCCGTCAATACACATTTGATTCATAATGAAGTCAGGTAAGTATTGATGAAAATTCTGATACGCCACTTCCGACATTGGGCCCCCATGTGCCTCTTGGTTCATAAAGTTTCCCCAACGTCCAATTGCTTGCCCTAAAATTAAACTTGGAGCAATAATATCTGCTAACTGCCAAAATGATACATCTTTTACTCTCGCATAGACAATCGCTGTTAAAACAGCACCAATTAATGCACCATGAATCGCAATACCACCTTCCCATACTGCGAACCACTTCCACCACGGAGCACCTCGATACATTTCCCATTCAAATATCACATAGTAAATGCGTGCAAATAAAATTGCTATTGGTGTTGCAAATACGATCAAGTCAACAACAAGATCTTTCTTCAACCCTAAACGATCCGCTTCTTTCGTCGCTAAATATAAACCTAAAAATAATCCAGTTGCAATAATTACACCATACCAATAAATTGAGATCGGACCTAGTTGTAAAAATATTCTATTTAATCCATCTGCTTCACAAATCAAATCAATCACTCCCGACTATTCCATCATATCATTCGTTTAGAAATCCGTATCTTTATCACTTTCTTGTATCATCGTTGCTAACTGATCAGAAAACTCTTCAGCTGCATTTACACCCATTCGTCGTAACCTAAAATTCATTGCAGCTACTTCGATAATTACTGCTAAGTTTCGACCAGGACGGACAGGT
>JAPFCO010000271.1 GCA_026169505.1 Pseudogracilibacillus sp. | reverse complement strand
CAAAATGATTTCTCAATTTGCTTTTTTCTTTGGTTAATTGTCTTCAATATCCACTTGGATTCCTAGTAACTTTTCCGATGAATCTTCATCAGTCAAAGTTAGAATCGTATTATCCTTTATTATTTTTTCATATGTCTCATCACCTAGGATATTGTTAATTTCTCTAAGCTGGTTCTGATTTATTGACGCTATATATTGTTTATTCGTATTCGTAAATTCCTCAAAAAGTATTCTCATTAATTCCGCCTTTTGTCGTTCATCAACACTATCAAATAACCTACTGTCATGAAACACAAAATCAACATTGTGATTCTGACCTTTAAACAACAATGTCAAATCATAACAAAATATTTTCACATTGTTAATACCATCTGAATTATCCGATTCAATCTTTACATCAATATCGAATCTTTGCTGATTATCTCGATCGTTATTATCTATAGTCAATCCTGCTACACTATCGGGATAAAATCGTTTCACAAGATTACGAAAATAACTTCGTAATTTATTAATTTCTGATTCGATACTTTTTAAATACTCATCTGTTGTTTCAGATTGTTCTATTTGGCTTTTTTCAATTTCTCGAAGCTTTTCCTTATATTCCGTCTGAAGAACTTGGTATTTCTTGAGATTCTCACGGTTCGACTTTAAATTAGAATTTTTTTCACTTATCGTAACAAAAACATCCAGCGCTTCATGATCACCTAAGTATTTCATTAAACTATCAAATTCTCTCTGTAACTTTTGAGACTCCGCTTTTTCGTCCTTAACCTTTAAATCTAATTTATTTTTCTCTTCCAGCAATCTTCTTTTACGATTGCTAATAAGTTTTTCGTAGAACAGCTCTAAATCTGCTAAAGTTTTATTCAGAGCTTCAGAAAAATATACATTGGATTCCTCATAAATACTTTGTATCTCATCAAGATTGTCTTTGCTTGGTTCAATCTTCAAGCTGTTTTCAATTGAATTTATATTATTTTTTAATAGGATTACTTTATTGTTTACTTTAAATAATTTCCGCTCTACTTTATCTGCCTCTAATTGAACTTGATAGTAATCATCAGCTACTTTGAAGTTTTTCAAATCTTTTTCAAGTCTTTCTATTTGTTCATCTAAATCATCTAGAGTCAAGGCAACATCTTTTTGTCCAGAAAAGAATTCCCGTAATAATTCATCATCTTTAAAATTTGATTCTAATTTTTTTATTCGATCTTGCTCTTTTTTAAAATGATATTTATTATGTGCCAAGAAAACATCCAAACCCAACAGAAAAGCATTAGAAAGCATCTTCTGGTATTGACTAAAAGACTTTGAGGCCTCATCAAAGTTTACGTAACCTTCTTTGTTTGGCCGAACAAAAAATGGTAACAACGTTCTAAATGATAAATTGGCGGTTCCATTAGGAATTTGAAAACACAATTCTTCCATTTGCGAATTAAATTTAGGTAGTGTCAACTCTACATTGTTCAAATGTATTCTATTTGGGTTTCCCGTTGATCTTGTTGCGGTGTATGGTAATCCATCAATTATAAACTCTAGGGAGAATTCCCATTCAGGCAACTTCTGACAAAATGATTTATAATTCTGTGTCCTAGAACCTAAGCAGAAATGAATAATACTAACTAACAAAGATTTTCCTACTCCATTATAAGTCTTACCAACACTTTGACTTTCAATATCTTTTTGCTTAGCTACAATAAAATTCAAGCTATTCTTTTTAAAGTTTACAGTTTTAAAACTTGGCTGGTTCGCAGACACTTTAATTAACTGCACTTTATAACACCTCCATCATTTTCTTCAATCGCACCAATAGAATGGAGAAAAACTAAAGTCAAAAGATAGTTGTCAAATGTGTGCTTTATTGGATAACGTTTATTAGATAAGTCCTTTTGATATTCATTCCATAATGAATCAACCGTTCTTTTATACTTAACTTTTTTAAGTAAATACCCTCCAAAGCCTAAAAGAGATTCGGAAAAATTGGTATGTTTAGTCGGTACAATCATCCTTCTCCCCCCTTGGTTCTTCAAAGATATCACATGACTCGAAATACTTAGCCATGATGACAATAACCGTATTTTGATATGACTGAGTCTGTCTTGGACTTAACTGTTCAACCATAGACATAAACAGTTGATCCCCACTATATTTCTTTTGTTCTAATTGGTAAACCTCATTTATTTTATCTCTCAAATCATCTGCAACAAAATCACCATTATCAGACAGATAATCCTCTAGACTATACAATTGATAAGATGCAGTATTTAAATAATTCGCTACTGTTTCAGATAATTTATTAAATTGAATTTTTTCCTTCCAATCGGGTAAAACCATTTTCGTTTCAGCGTTTAACAGGATTGGTAATTCTATTATATGATTAATAACATCGTTTAATATCGAGTAATCAATATTTTTAATACTTGCTGGATCTGGAAGCATTCCTACGACACTAAAAATCTGATCTTCTTCTAACTTAAATACTATATTTTCAATATCCTTTGCTATAAGAATTTCCGCATTTTCTAAATCATATGTTTTTCTGATTTCTTCTATTTTTATTTCTGCATCAGGATTAACTCCTTTATATTTATCATTTATTACAAAGTAGAAATTATTCACGGGTGACCATTGTGCGATCAACCCGGTAAAATCTTCATGAATTTTTCTAATTACAGTCGCATATGATTTTTCGATATCCTCTGGTGCAAAAACTTGATAATAAGTTCCACTCTCTTTTATATAACCGTCATTTTTTCTATCTCCAATATTTCCCCAGGGTTTAATTGGTTGAAAGTTACTTTCTGCATAATTCATAACAGCCGTGAAAATATCTTCAAATGATTGACCATCACATTTATATATTTTATTTTGAAACATCAACCTTAGTAAAGTCTTTTCTTGTGAATTCATGCGAAATTCCTTCCCCCTTAAACCCCTATTAATTCCGTCAATTATAATCACTTACCTTTGAACAGCCATAAATCATATTAGGTTTTTAATCAATACCAAAATGTATACATACCTTTTCTATTTATTATACTGACATTTCTTTGATTAATCCAAGCTTTTCATTTAGTAATCATTTTATAGAAACAATCACTTAGAAAGACATCTTTATTTAGATAACAACTTTCATTACTACAAACTCTCTTCTTAAGTTTGCCTTTTTCCAATTAATATTTTCTACTATGCGCATCCACTTTCTTGATAAATTTTAATTTTTTAACTTTAGAAAGCTTTTGTGTGAAATTTACCACTGCCCAGAAACGTTGCCTTATTAGTGTTTATCGTCAATATTAATCTATTCATTCTTAATCTTTTTTCCACAAGGATAATTTACCCCACTAGAAACGATTAACACTTTGCTAGTATACAAGTATCCCCTGCTTAACCCCTTATCCTAAATACTCCCTAACGAAAAGTATTTAGAAAGAGTGGTGATTATTATGATGTACAAAGAAATAACGAAAGAGTATCCCTATTTACTCAATCGTGAGCAAGCAGCAATCTTTTTAGGCGTCGATCCTGTCACGTTTGATAAGTACATCAGGTCTGATGATAACTTCAAACGGTTCATGGTCGGTAGGCACGAAAGATATACTATTAAATTCATTATAGAATATATCGAAAATAACGCATGTTAATAGTAAAGGAATGCTAGTTTAATAAGTATCTAGCATTCCTAATAAAAAAGAAGTGAAAGGGAATGATAACATGGGAACTATTGTTAAAAGAGGGAAGTCTTATCAAGTTCAAATATCTGTATACAAACGCGGTATTCAAAATAGACTAACTAAGACATTTAAAACTAAAACAGAGGCAAAACACTGGGAACGTGAAATGGAAATTATGAAAGGTAACGGTACTCAGATGTCTCATTGGACTACTCCATTTGCAGAATTTTATTCGGATTGGGTATATCTTGTTAAGAAAAATGATGTTCGCGAAAGTACTTTTCAAAATTATCTATATTCAATTAAAGTAATTCAAAAGCTATTCAGTAATATCCAGTTAAGACATTTAAACGATGTTATCGTACAACGTAAGTTAGATGAGTACTCTGAAACTCGTTCTAGAAGAACAACAAATGATTTATTAACAAAAATTAAAACTGCACTAAAATATGCCCATGCACGTGGCTATATTCAGCATAATTTTACGAGCATTCTTAAAGCAAGAGGTGTAGAATCAACTAATCCAAATAAAGTTCTCTCTATACATGATTATAAGAAGTTAAGAGACTACCTACAAGAGAACTTACATGATGAAACCAACATATATTTTTATCTCGTTTTAGAAACTGGTCTTAGAAGAAGCGAAGCACTTGGAGTACGTCCTGAAGATCTTTATCAATATGGTATCAAAGTGAGACAGTCTATTAGCCCAACCAGTGATGACACAAGGTTAAAAACAATTAGTTCGTATCGGGAAGTTGCAATTAGCGAAGACATGTATCATTTAATAAAATCCATACCAGTAAAGGAGAATGGTTATCTATTTGACCCCAGAAGCTTTTCACAAGCTAATGAACTAAAGAAGCTCATAAAACAAATAAATTTAACTGGTACTACAACAGTGCAAGGCCTGAGAAGAACACATGCATCACTTGCCTATGCAAATTCATTAAACGATTTACACATATCTGGTCGGCTAGGTCATAAAAGTCTTGAAACTACCCACGAATACTATTTAGAAAGCATCCCTGAGCATAATGCAAAAGAAGATACGAGTTTACTAGAGTATCTAGCAACTTTATAACACTCGTTCTTCTTTCTCCCCCTTCCCCTATCCTTCTCTCATTCCCACCCATTATT
>JAPFCO010000267.1 GCA_026169505.1 Pseudogracilibacillus sp. | reverse complement strand
TTATTCGCAAAGTTCCATGTTGATTCTACTCTCTCCCAATGGAAACGTAAATCTTGACCAGGTGTAGAACCTGTTAACAAGAAATAGCGTAAAGCATCTGCCCCATACTTATCAATCACATCCATCGGGTCAACACCGTTTCCTAATGATTTACTCATTTTCCGGCCATCTGCATCACGAATAAGACCATGAATAAGTACATCTTTAAATGGACGTTCTTCTGTAAATTCAATCGATTGGAAAATCATTCGTGCTACCCAGAAAAAGATAATGTCGTATCCAGTAACTAACACATCCGTTGGAAAGTACCGTTTAAAATCTTCATTATCTTCATCCGGCCAACCCATTGTTGAAAATGGCCATAACGCTGATGAAAACCATGTATCAAGTACATCTGTATCTTGTTCCCAATTTTCTATATCAACTGGTGCTTCTTTTCCAACGTAAATCTCATTCGTTTCTTTATGATACCAAGCAGGAATTCGATGGCCCCACCATAGTTGACGTGAAATACACCAATCCCGAATGTTTTCCATCCAATGTAAATACGTTTGTTCAAAACGATTAGGAACAAAATTTACTTTATCTTTAGTTTTCTGCATTTCTACTGACTTATCTGCTAATGGCTGCATATTGACAAACCACTGCGTTGATAAATAAGGCTCAACCACTGCACCACTACGTTCAGAATGGCCAACTTGATGTGTATGATCTTCAATATCAAACAATACATCCGTAGCTTGTAAATCTTTGACGATTGCTTTTCGACATTCGAAACGATCCATTCCTTCATATTTACCAGCATTTTCATTCATTGTACCGTCTTCGTGCATAACAAGTACACGTTCTAAATCATGGCGATTTCCGATGTCAAAGTCATTCGGATCATGGGCCGGTGTGATTTTTACTGCTCCTGAACCAAACTCTTTATCGACATAGTCATCAGCAACTATATCAATTTCTCGACCAACGATTGGCAATACAACTTTTTTACCAATGAGATGTTGATAACGTTCATCATCAGGATGTACTGCTACAGCTGTATCACCCAGCATTGTTTCTGGACGGGTCGTCGCAATTTCAATGAATTCATCACTATCTTTAATTGGATAGCGCATATGATAAAATTTACCTTCTACTTCTTCATAGATTACTTCAATATCAGATAATGCTGTTTTTGTTTTCGGGTCCCAGTTAATAATATATTCTCCACGATAAATGAGGCCCTTTTTATATAATTTAATAAAAACCTCTTGTACCGCATTTGAAAGCCCATCATCTAACGTGAAACGTTCACGAGTATAGTCGAGCCCTAATCCTAATTTACCCCACTGTTCCCGAATAAAATCAGCATATTCTTCTTTCCATTCCCATACTGTATCTATAAACTTTTCTCTTCCTAGATCATAACGAGATGTACCCTCTTCCTTTAATTTCGCCTCTACTACAGCTTGTGTCGCGATACCTGCATGGTCCATCCCTGGCAACCATAACACATCATACCCTTGCATCCGTTTCATTCTCGCGACTGTGTCTTGCATTGTCGTATCCCATGCATGACCCAAATGTAACCGTCCAGTTACATTTGGTGGGGGAATTACAATAGAAAAGGGTTCCTTTTTGGGATCTCCTGTTGCTTGAAAGTAATTTCCCTCTAACCAAAAGCCATAGCGATCCTCTTCAATACTTTTATGATCATATTTTGTTGGAAGTTGCTTATTATTCTTATCTGCCATATTTTGTTCCTCCTTTATGTATGTAGACAAACAAAAAAACCTTTCATCCAGACAAGGACGAAAAGTTTTTTTCCGTGGTACCACCTTTATTTACAAGAAAGACACATCTTCCCTGTACACTCAAATTGGTAACGGCAATGAACCGACTTCTCCTACTCTTATGTTCAGAGAAGCTGTATCAAGGGCGACATTCTAAAACCTATTTTGAAAAACTTGCACCAAATTGTTTTCCTCTCTAAGAAAATAGCATTTTATACTCTTCCCTCTCACCACATCAGTATATGTAATTATTATTAGTGTAATGTTTTTTGTAAATGTTTGCAACCTTTATTCTTTATTTTGGCACGTTTTTGCCTATTCCATACATATATTATATTGAAGTGAGGTGATGGATGTGACGAACAATTATCGATATCGACTTCCACCATGGCTAAATAAATGTGTCTGTATTCTGGAGAGAGCTATTTTACCTATTTTAATTTTCCAGTTAATCCGTACACTCTTCTTTACAACGACATTTGATCTCATTTTATTAGGTATATTTATTGGGATTTTCATCGTTTTTTACTTACGTTGGCTATAAAGATAAATGCCTCCTTGTATAAACACCAGGAGGCATTATTGATTATGGGATTACTTAACTCAGCTAGGTACGATGATACTTGCATAGGAAATCAATCGAACAAGCCCATTTTAATATTAGACAAAGTATGTCTGATTAATTTTGATCTTGGATATGAATTAAATTACCCGGAATCATCTCGTCGGCCGAGAGTTGATTATCTTTCATTAATTGCAAAGCTGATACGTTATATCTTTTCGCAATTGATTCTACTGTATCTTCTTCTTGAATAATATGAATACGTAAAGTTGTCGATGATTCTTCTGCAATGCCCCCAAATAAATCAGTTAAAAACAACACATCTTTTACTTGTTCTTCACCATCCGTTGGTTCGCTTTCACTAAGCTGAATATCGATCTCTTCTTTTGCTGTAGGTTGCTCTTCATTGTTTTGTGGCTCCAGCTCACTTGTTGTTGGTTCATTAGACTTGATTTCAATGGGTTCCTCAACTGGCATCGTCTCATCTTCAATTGTTTTAGCTGTTTCCACGACATCCGCATCTACCGGGGGATCTGTGGTTAATAAGGTATTGTCAGTCTTTTGTTCATTATTTGAGGTTTCTACCGTCAAGTCTGGTTCTTCTATTACTACTTCATCAGCGACAATCCCATGTATATGTAATGTGGCATTTATATTTAATAGTTGAGTAGATGGTAATTCATAATCAAATGACGCTACTTCTACTTTTACATTAGAAATATCTTGTATTCGATTTTTAGGTACAGATACCTCTACTGGAAAACGATGAGAGAACATCGCCTGACCCGGTTCCGTATCAATGATTTTTTCAATATAGTTTGTTATCACATTATCTGGTGTCCCTACTTCTTCTAAATTCTCTGTTGTTTTTTTGCATTCTCCTTGTAAGATAATAATGCCACGAATTTGCACATAGTCATGGAATGTTTCGATTGCGATATCTGGTTCCAAGGAAATCGCGAGCATTTCTTCTATCCCTTGTCCTGTTTCAAGATACAATGCTTCATTAACTGTAAATGATAGAACATCTTTATGTTGTTCCAATCTTAAACCTCCTCCTACTTCAATCTTCTTCAAACGATTATCTGATTCATTTTATGAGTTTGAAAGAAGGTTT
>JAPFCO010000071.1 GCA_026169505.1 Pseudogracilibacillus sp. | reverse complement strand
TTTGATCTCGGTCTTTTTCTTTTAATGTATATTGTTCTAATAAATCTAGCATCATTTTAGTTTGCTCATACACTAACATTACTTTATTCATTATGTGTTTGCACCTTGTTTAATTTGTGAAACTTCTTGTTTCATCATGTCCTTCCATACATCCCGGAATTCTATAACGAACTCTAATGCCTCTTCTAATAAGGCTGGTTCGTTCTTCATATTACCTTGTTGTAATTGATGATGAATAAAATCATATAAAGGTAATAATTGTTTAGATACTTCTACTTCTTGATCGAGCGTTAACATCAGTTCCTGAATAATATTTTGCGCTTTTTGAATTGCTGTATTTTTCGCTTCATATTGTTCTTCATTCATTGCTTTAATCCCTTGTTGAATAAACTTCACACATCCATTATAAAGCATGAAAGTTAGTTGTGTTCCTGATGCTGTATTTACAGCATTGTTTTGATAAATTTGATAAGGTTGTTTACTTAACATCTAGTATTGTACTCCTTTCACATTGCTATTATTGTCCGCCAAATTGTGAAAATAAATGAGATGATTGTTGATTCAGTCGAGAAATAGCTTTTTCCATCGCCGTAAATTGATTCCAATATCGTTGTTCCACTTGGACCATACGTCTTTCAAAATCACTAATCCGTTCGTTCAATTCTTTCATGTTCTTTCCTAATTGGTAATTATCTAGTGTATGAGTACTTTTACCAGCCTTTTCTTCAATACTCCCTCTCGTTCGATCTAACACATCATCAAAACGGTTGATTAATCCACGGCTTGAGCCTTCTTCACTATGTGAGAATAGTTTATACACATCATCTGGATTGTCACGTAGTGCGGTTCTTAATTGCTCTTCATTCACTTCTAATTTACCGCCATCCATATAGTTAGCAGTTGTCTTAATTCCTATTTGACTAAGTAATGTGTATGCTCCACCTGTATCCACACTTTGCTGCAAACTTTGTCTCAATGAATACATACCATTACTTATCGTTGATTCCCCACGTAGTATCCCACTTTGTGCTTTCTCTTCCCAACGGGTAATTTGCTCTTCCGTCATTTCTGCCTTTTGGTCTTCTGTGAGTGGCGGGAAATCTCGGTGTCGTTCCTCATTCTGTGACTGATTCATTACATCAATTGTTTCATTATACTTCTCTACAAACGCCATGATTTTATCGAATGATTGATCAACATCCGTCGTAACGGAAATACGTGCATTCGTATCTGTTACTTGATGGAATGTTAATTGTAGGCCATTGATTGTATATTCATTCGATTGCGACTCAATTTTGAGTCCGTTATTATACGTAAATTTCGCATTGACTCCACCTTTTTCATTATCTTGTACCAAACCAAGAGTATCTTTAAAAAAACCTACAGAGTCAGTTGCAAATTCAATTTCTGGCAGTTTATTTTCATCTGATTCAGCACCTTCAGTCCCCGGTCGATACTGGCCTGATCTTGTCGCTTCTAAGACAACTTGTTGAGACGTTTCTTCATAAAAGGCACGCACTCTTCCATCACTAGCGTCAGTAATTTTTTTTAGTACATTATCTAAAGAATCTTCATCCGTGATTTCGAAGTTATGCTCACTACTGGTACCATCTTCATTAAATGTATAAAAAACATGCGTACCACTTTGAACCTGAATCTCTTCTCTAGCTTTCTTTTCACCTACATTAATTGCATTTGTCGCTAATTGATCTACTTTTATTTCATACGAACCATTCGTTGCGTTCGATGTAGCTGTTGCAGTTATTGCATCACTATTGGATGAGGTTGCTGCTTTCGGTTTATATGTAGTCGAATATTTCATATCTAACATCATATTATCTAATTCTAATAAATGACTGTTAATATCACGGAAAGCATCCCGTTTCCACTCTAATGTTGTTTGTTGTTGTTGTAAACGAGTTAATGGCATTCTCTCCGCTTCCATTAACTTCTTTACCATTGCATCGATATCCATTCCTGACGCGATTCCACCTACACGCATAACCATGATACGCTGCCTCCCTTAAATTTTTTTATCTACAAAAAAGCCCATATATTCCGCCATTGCTGCATACATATCAAGCATTTTTTTAGGAGGAATTTCTTTAATAACTTCTTTCGTTAAAGGATCTACTACTGTCACATAATATTCATGCAAATCTTCATGAAAAACGAACTGTAAATCGGATAAACTAGGTTCAATAAAGTTGTTTAGCTTTTCTACTGTTGTTTTTACTTCGGTCTTTTTTACCAAGTCTTGTTGTCCATCTTGTTGTTGGTTGGTCTGAATTTGAGGTTTTATTTGTATCGGTCTGCCGTTACTTTGTACGGTAGATACAGTGACATCACTTATATTCATTTCCACACAACTCCTAGCTATTTAGTTTTCTAATCTTTTATATCGGCTAAATCTAATAATAATGACCGATTTGTCATCCATCACGTTATCATTTACTTGGATGGATATAACTTTGTCAAATCCACCTGTTTATTAGCTGCAATACTATTTTCTGATTGGATTGCTTCATACACTTCTCCCCGATGAACATCCACTGATTTGGGTGCCTGAATACCTAGTTTTACCTGATCCCCTTCGACCGCTAAGATAGAGACTTCAATCTCATCCCCTATCTTGATCGTCTCTGTTAACTTTCTAGACAATACGAGCATGATTATTCTCCCCTCTCTGCTTGATTCGAGAAGGCAATAGCTGCTTTCATTGAATAACGATCATCATTTAAGATAACTTGCTTACCTAATCTTTTCCGGGAATTAATTATAATCGGAGCTTGCAAGTTGATCGTACTAGCTTGAAAAGGTTCATTAATCGTCATGATAGAAAGTATGACAATTTCCTTTTCTGAAGTAATTTGTAACGTTTCTAGAACACTATCTGTTAATGTAAAATGATACGCTTCATCAAATTGATGAGGATTTGTAATAAAAAAAGCCAAGTTCGGGGTACGTAATGATTGCAATAGTTGTAAAACATCATTATCAGGGATATCTAATATAATAAATTCTTTTTCATCTAAAAAACCAGGAATTCCCGTTTCAAAAAAGATAATTTTTTCCTCATTTATGTTCATTTCACCTAAATATTTTGTCTCTATTAACATGTACACACTCCTTAGCTAAAAATCACCCGTACAAATGCTCGAAATCAATCGTTAAAGATGGATGTTGCGCTACTGATACATGAACATCACCACGTTGGAAATTGATATGTGGTTTATTAAGTGTGACATCGATGATCGGTTTTTGAGTTTCCACGTCCATTTGTAATTGCCCCTTTTGATACTGTATGTTGACAGACAAAGGTGAAGGAATATAAGCAATTTGTGGTTCTTTATAAACTGGGTGTCCATTTTGAATAGCCTGCTCTTTAATAACATTACCTCCTAGATGAATGTCAATTAATTGTGCACCTTGCTCGGCTCTTCTTTGTACCCCTTCTAAAGCAGCTTGTTTCCCTTCCTGGGCTATTTTTTCAGTTAGACGGATTGGTCCCATCAAATTTGTTTCTTCCCAAGCTTGTGACTGATCGATTGTCAAGGTTCCTTTCGTTGTTTGCATAGATAAAACTGCCTTTGGTTGTTCTATCGTCATTTCAGCTTTTGGTTGAACGATATCCATATCACCTTTGCTTTGCTCGATTGCTATTTTCCCCATTTGTGATGTCATCTGAATTTGTGGTAATTGCATGTTACATCTCCTCTTTCCTTCCAGAGAAATCCTGTCGATATAGACAGTGATAAGCCTAATATTAGTTCCTAATCATTGGCTTAACGAAGGAAATCGAGTAATGATGGTTGAATTATTTTCGATCCAGCAGATAAGACAGCACGATGAATTACTTCTTGTGTCATTAAGTTCATCACTGCTTCTTCAAAATCTACTCCTTCATTTTTCGCCATCGTATCTTTTGCAATAATTTCTTGTTGGGATAAACGGTCTTCAATTAATTCTAGACGATTCATCCGTGCTCCTAATTCCGCACGTGATTGAATAATATTTAATGAACTATCTTGTAGCTCGCCGATACTTGTATTTAACGCTTCTTGATCTTCATCTTCTAATGCGCCAAGAAATGAATCAATATTAGCAAACAAATCTTCGTCAAATAAGCCATCTGGACTTATGTTCACAGCCATTTTAATACCTTTCGATACTTCTACATCAACTGTTTCTGTACGTCCTGCTTCATTATTAAATTGTAACTCTTCTGATTCATTCTCCGTAATGAGTGGTATATTCGTATCCGTCCCATTAAAAATATACTTTCCGTTAACGTTCGTATTAGCAATTTCAATCATTTGTTCTTTTAATTGTTCAACTTCTTTCTTAATACTACCTAGCTCATCTTTACTATTCGTACCATTTGCAGCTTGAACAGCTAAGTATTCCATCCGTTGCATCGCTTTTGATGCGTTATTTAAAACATCATCTGAATGGTCAAACCAGCTCCATACTTCAGAAGCATTACGGCGATATTGTTCTATCTCTGTTACTTCTGTCCTATAGCCCATCCCTTTCATTGCAATAATTGGATCATCGGAAGGCCGGGTGATTTTCTTCCCTGTATGAAGTTGCGTTAAATACTTATCCATACTTGCTTGGCTTTTAAATAAGTTATTTAACATATTATTTTGTAACATCGTTTGTGTTATTCTCATTTCTCCACTACCTTCCTACTAATCCCATATGATTGATAATTCGATCGATCATTTCATCGATGGCTGTCATATTTCTTGCTGCTGCATTATAAGCATGCTGGAATTTAATTAAATTCGAAATTTCTTCATCAAGTGAGACTGCACTTGTCGACATCCGTGAGTGACTCACTTGTTGTTGCAAGACCGCAGTGTTATCTGTCATTTTAATTGCTTCCTGGGTTGTCACCGCAAGATCCCCTATGAGAGCGGTGAGAAAATCTCGTGGAGATGCATCACCTAGACCGCCTAGATTGTCATCAAATACTTTTGCAAGCTCTAATGCATTATCACCGTTCCGACTACCTTGTCCTTCGACACCTGCAGCGATTAAACTACCGTCTTTTAAAATATCTGGATCTACGGTGATGTTACCTGCCGTTATATCATCGACTCCATCTTTTTCAACAAAAAATGCCGTCCCTTGTTCTTCATTCGCATCTACACCTGATTGATGTACTTCGTTAAATGCATTTGCAAATTCACTAGCCATTTCATCTAGTTTTGCTAATGTTTCAGGATAATCACCAATAATTGTTGTACCGTCATCTCCGACATAACCATACGAATCGATTAACGCACTGAGGCTCCCTATGGATTGAAATAACTCCATATTAGCAACATCATCATACCCGGCTACTTGAATGCTAGAAACAGCTTGATTTTTTTTACCGTCTTCCGCCTCAGCATAATCTACACTTAGTTCATTTACCGCATCACTTAATGGCTCATCTTCTTTTACCTCAATAAGATAAACACCTTCACCAAATGATTGTCCGCTTTCATCTACTAATTCAATCGATGCTAAACCATCAGCAACAGCTAATGCACTATCACTACTTTTTGAATAGTGCACCTTAATATTCATTTGTCCTGACAGTTGATCGATTAATCGATCTCTCTCATCGTATAAATCATTCGCCAGTAAACCATGAGGTTCAATTTTTTGAATTTGTTCATTTAAGTTATTAATATTACGTAAAAGCGCGTTAACATCTTGCACAGAACCGTCAATTTGCTCTTTTAGATCTCCTTGGATTGCTTGGATGCTTTTGGATATATGATTAAATGTTTCTGCTACAGCTAACCCTCGCTGTGCTACAACCGAACGTGCGCCACCATTTTCTGGATTCGTTGCTAAATCTTGCAACGATTGCCAAAATTGATCCATCGTATTGGAAAGTCCACTACTAGATGGTTCATTCAATAAATTTTCTAATCTACTTAATTCCGTTTGTTTCGTGTTCCAATATTCGTGACGACTATTTTCTGAACGAAACTGCATATCTAAAAACTTATTACGAATACGTTCGACTGTACCAATATCTACTCCTGTTCCTACCTGTCCTGGATATTGTGGCATCACACGGGAGGGTACAGGGAATGGTGTCGTCGTTTCAAAATTCACACGTTGCCTTGAATAACCATCCGTATTTACATTCGCAATATTATGGCCCGTAGTGTATAAGGCCCCTTGTTGTGCAAACAAAGCTCGCTTACTTAGTTCAAGTCCTTGAAAGGTTCCCATCGTTTATCTCCTTATCATCTTAGATTATGCTTTTGAATCAAACACGGATTGTTTAACCGAGTCTTGAATTGTTTGTTTCTCATCGTAATTCATTCTTTGAATAGATGGTTGTAACATATCCAATGATAATTGGACAAACTGCATCGATTGAGCCATTAATTCTTGATTCAGTTGTTCTACCTGTCTTAATTGGACAATGGCATCGATTAATAGTGCAACTACATCCTCTAACTGTTGTTTATACTCATTATTATCGATATGTGCTAGTAACGTCGTCACCGTTTTCTCTTCCACATCCGGATTTACTTTCATGAAAAAATCTTCAACAAGTGCTTGTCGTTTTTCTTCCGTCTGAGTAATTGCTTGAATATGTTTTCTTTCGTCCATGAGCGTTTTTGATAGTTGTTCCATATCACCTTGTTTAATTTCCTCTGTCTTTTTATTAGAAAGTTGGATTAGGTCTTTATGCAAAACTACTAAGTGCTTCATTGTATCATGTAAAATTTGCATCTATATATATCCTCCTTACGATCGATTCTGTTGCCAAAATTGAATCATTTTCTCAGCTAATTGTTCATGATTGACTTTATATTCGCCTGATTGTACTAATTGTTTTATTTCTTCTACGTCTTTCGCACGATCTACTTCATTTTTATGATGTTTCTGTAATGTTTTTGCCGTTTGTGATATATCTATTTTATCCTTTTGTTCACTGACGTCTTTATTCATTGATTTCTGTTGTTGTTGTTTATACGCATGTATCATTGGATTAGGACCTTGTATTTTCAAGTTTACCAGCCTCTTTCCTCTTTTTTTTCTGTTCCGACGTATTTTCTATTATATATATCGGTTCAATAACGATAATCTTTAATCAAATCTATCATCTAAACTAATTTCTTCATTGCTTACATCAACTACATCACTACAATCCGTAATTGGAAACGTTTCAACTCCATTACAGATTGTAGTAGTATAGCGGTACATTCTTCATATGAAACAGACTAATCTTTTTCATTGTCGTTTAGTCGATAATAATTAGGTCTTTTTTTCGTGTCAACTTCTGGCTGCTGCACTTGTTCTTTTGCTACATCCCATTTCGTTAAAATTTGTGCGGAACACTTTTGACATAATTTCTTTTCTAAAATAGGTTCACCACATGATTCGCAAGGGTAAGCAAGCTGTGGAAATTGCGATGTGCGCAAACGATTTTGTTTTAAAAATTTAATAATTAGCTTTTCTTCTATTCCTGTTGCCTCAACAACTTCAGCTAGTACTGCTGCACGATTTTTTTGCTTCCGTAAAAAAGTATATACAACTTGAAACGCCTTTTCCTCTTCTCGATGGCAGCTCGGACAAACATCGATTACATTCTTCGCAAATACTGCTCCACAATTCGAACAATTTGTTAATTCCAATCTTATCACCTTCATAACAATAATAATTCTTTTTCGATCACTTTAACTACGACATATCGTCAGTGCATATACTGCTGGACAACCATTTTCTATTAGAAGTTGTGCAGCATGACGAAGTGTTCTTCCAGTTGTATATATATCATCGACCAATAGCACTGGATTGTGAAGGGTTTTCACTAATTTAAATGGGTTTTCTGCCATTATACGCTGTGTTCGTGTTTTCTTCGATTGTTTTTCATTCAATGTTCTAACCAATACTTCTTCTTTCGGTGCTTGAATAAAACTAGCTAGCATTTGCGTTTGATTGAATGCGCGCTCATATCCTCGTTCTTCCGTTAATGGAATTGGAACGACAATGAAATGTTCCTGTATTGTCCTATAGTGTTGTAGAAATTGTGAATGAACTTTATGATGAAATACATTACCGATCATATAATCTCCACGATACTTCCACTTTGTAATTAACTCTTTCATAAAATCATTATAATGATACATTGAAGTGTTTTTAAGTAACGGATCTTTTCCCCCGTAATAATCATCCCAACGTTCACAATCATGGCAATTTGTTTCCTCACTATTTCTAGAACAAATCGAACAACGATTGCCAACAATACATTCCAGCCTCGCTTCACATACCTGGCATAAAGTTGGCCGTTGTTCTACTTGGAAAACGTTTGTCCAAGTTACTTTCATATAAATCGCTTGATGACAATATAAACAATGCTTCACTTTTTCTCCTCTCCTAACAGCCATCTTGTTGCTCGTTCATTCATTTTGATCATTTCGGTTCGTGCTTTTACCATACTATTTGTTTTTCCATCATGAAAAAAAACGACATCCCCTGTTGGATCCTCGGCACTACGTCCTGCTCTTCCTGCGATTTGAACTAATGCGGCATCATCAAACACCTGATGTCCTGCATCAATTACTACTACATCGATTGCTGGAAATGTTACTCCTCTTTCTAAAATAGTTGTCGTTAAAAGAGCTTTGTATTTTTTCTGACGAAAAGCAACCACTTTTTCCTCCCTATTTTTATCTTCGGCATGAACGGAACTTATTTCCTGTTCATTTGTAATAATGTTTTCATTAGATAAGACCGTTGCCATGGACTGTTGTAATTGTTGCGCTAATAAAACAGTTGGAACAAATATTAATAGTTGCCTTGCTGGAAATTGTCGACGTTGCAACCACTGAATGAATTGTTTTGGAATCGTTTGAGTTGATAAATCTTTTTGAAGTGTCATGCAATTTTTGAAGGTAGGAATTGGTAGTAGATGTCGATGAAAACGAATCGGTACAAATACATAATCCAATTTTTTATTGGCTATTTCTTGTTGCTGCTTTTGTCGTGGTGTTGCTGTTAAATAAATGAGTGCACCAGTGTGTTTGATTGCTCGACTGGCAGCAAATTGCAGTGTCTCATCTTGATGAAACGGGAATGCATCAATCTCATCAATGATTAAGGCGTCGAATGCTCGTTGAAATCGTAATAGTTGATGTGTTGTCGCAATAAGTAATTGTGCTGTTCCGTCCTTGTCTCGACTTCCACCATACAACCCTTGAATCGGAACCGTTGCAAAAGCTTGTTTTAATCGTGGCAATAATTCACGAACGACATCTGCTCGTGGTGAGGCTATACAAATCCGTTTCCCCATTTGCAATGCAAGTGTTATGCTAGGAAACAGCATCTCTGTTTTACCAGAGCCCGTAACTGCCCATGTTAAAATCCTTCCATTTCTTTGTACTGTATGTTTCATACGTAACGCAGCTTGTTCTTGAGCAATAGTTAATTTCCCTTGCCAACTACATGGGTATTCGTACTTAGGCCATGACACTTCTGGTCCTGTCCAGTGATATAACATCGTGCATTCCATGATACGACCCATTTGCAGACAGTATCGACAATATACATGCTCTTTTTGACAACGTACACAAGGAATCGTTGCAAATAAATGTTTTTTTGTATTATGACAGCGTTCACATTTAATGGATAAAATCGTTCGTTTTATTGGAGTGACGGGAGATAGTATTTGTTCGTTAATTAACGTCTGAAACATCGAGGAGGATAAAAAGTATTCTTCTTGCAGTAATAATTTACCATCATATCGGAGTGCGTATTGCTTTAATATTTCATCAGGTAAGGAAGATTGTACGTTGTTTTTGGCAATTAGGGAGCCTTGACGGACAGCACTCCCCTTTCGCCGTTTCCAAAAGGTCATCATCATTTGTTTGATTTTCTGATTCAAATGTATCTTCACCTCAATTAGAATACCAAGAAACACCGATGGATCCTTCACCTAAATGAGTACCAATGACAGGTCCAAAATAACTAATTATTGTTTCAATTTCAGGGTGTTTTTCGGAAAAATCACTTCTTATTTTTTCGATAGATGGACGATTATTCGCGTGCATAAACACAACACGTTTCACGTCTTTTGATTCAACATCTTCTTCTAGCATAGAAATAATACGTGATATTGCTTTTTTACGGGTTCTAATTTTTTCAAATGGGACAATTAAGCCTTCTTCAATATGTAAGACAGGTTTAATATTCAAAAGACTTCCTATTACTGCTTGTCCTTTGTTAAGTCTACCACCACGTTGCAAATGAGATAAATCTTCTACCATAAAATAAGCACGCGTTTTTTCTTTCATATCATCTAAATACACCATGATTTCTTCGATCGATTTTCCTGCCGCTACTAATTCTGAAGCAACGATTGCAAAGAAACCTTGTGGCATCGCACTTAACTCTGTGTCATATGCAAAGACTTTTATATTCTCTACCATTTGACCAGCGCTTGTTGCCGCATCATATGTACCGCTGAATCGTTTGGATAAATGAAATGAAATAACACCATCATAGTCCTTTGATAATTCTTCATACAATTGAACAAACGATCCGATGGATGGTTGTGAAGTAGATGGTAAGTTCTCTTCTTCCTGTACTTTCTTATAAAATTCCTCCGTAGTGATGTCTAATTCTTCACGGAAGGATTCATCACCAAATACGACACTTAAAGGTATCGTATAAATATTATGTTTTTTTAATAAGTCATCTGGAATATATGCAGTACTATCAGTAACAATTGCTAATTTCATTTCTGTTCCTCCGGTATTTTACTTTATTTAGAGTCTTGGAAAACTTCGACCCACCCATTACGAATCGCCATAACTACAGCTTGCGTACGATCATCAACATCCATCTTTTGTAATATATGACTGACGTGATTCTTCACTGTCTTTTCACTAATGACTAGGGTTTCAGCAACTTTACGATTACTTTGTCCCTCTGAAAGCAATTGTAATACTTGGCATTCCCTTTTCGTTAATAAATGTAATGGTTTACGATATTCTATTGTACTTACGTCTGAGTTTGATTGTTCATTTGCTGCTAGTTTACGATATTCTTTCACTAGATTATGAGTCACTTTAGGATGTAAATATGATCCACCATCATATACAATCCGAATTGCATCCATTAATGATTCTGTATCCATTTCTTTTAATAAATACCCTTGTGCACCTGTTTGTAAAGCATGTGTTACATAACTTTCGTCATCATGGATTGATAAAATAATTACTTTCATATCGCTGTTTCTTTCAAGTAAACTCTTTGTTGCTTCAATTCCGTTCATCTCTGGCATATTAATATCCATTAAAACTATTTCTGGTTTATATTCATCGACAATGTCCTGTGCTTCCCTACCATCATCTGCTTCAGCTACTACGTCAAATGAAGATTCATAGCTCAAGATTCGTTTAACACCTTCCCTAAAAAGTTTATGATCATCGATTAAAGCTATTTTAATTACATCTTGACTCGACATATTATCTCTCCTCGTTTTGATTAACAACACTATTGTACAATATGAAACCATTGTTTCATTTTATTTCTCTTTTCTTACAACAACCTTCATAATAAAGTAAGTTAGCATACTTTACCCAATTTCATCTAGATTCTTTTATTGTATCATCATTCAGATAAATTTCACTATATATTATAAAGATTTTACTATTCATACGGTAAATTGATGCGAATCACAGTGCCTTTCCCTTTTTCCGAGGCTATGATTAGTTTCCCATCAAGCAATTCCACACGTTCTCTCATCCCAATTAAACCAAAAGAATCTTCTTTCTCCTCGCATTTTTCAAAACCAACTCCGTCATCCTTAACTAATACATTAATCTGTTTCGGCATAATTTCAATGATCACGCGAATTAAATCTGCTTTTGCATGATTAATCGCATTTTGGATTGCTTCTTGAACAAGTCGAAAAATGGCTACTTCGTAATTTGATTCTAAGCGACGCTCATCCCCTAGTAAACTAAGGTCAATTTCAATGTCGTTTTGTTCCGACATTGTCCTTATATGTTTTTTAATCGTTGGGAATAACCCTAAATCATCCAATGCCATTGGTCGTAAATCATAAATAATCCTCCGAACTTCTTGTAATGAAGTACGGATATTGGTACGAACGCTCTTCATTTCATCTAATGCTTGTTCTACATCCCCTTCTCGAAAAGCTAAATCGACAATTTCTGAACGAATTAATATATTTGCAAGCATTTGTGCAGGTCCATCATGTATTTCTCTTGATAATCTTTTTCTCTCAACTTCTTGAGCCTCGATAATTTTAAGCGCAAATTGTTGTTTCTGTTTCGCTGTCTGCAATGCTTCTTGAACTTGGGTAAAATCATCGTATAAATAAGTTAAAATAACGGAAACTTTCCTCCCTAAATTATTCGCATGTTCAACTGTTGAACTCAAACGAATAATTCTCCTTTCAAGTTCGTCTCGAGTAAGCCGTAACATTTTTTCCTCTTTTTCGGCAATCGCTAACTCCGTTTGCAATGCATGTGTTTGTCCATATACTTCACGAATATCTTCTTCTGTATAGACGTTGAATTCACGGCTAACAACTGATAATCTATGTTTAAATGTTTTAACTTCTTTATGTAAATCGTCAACGTATACCATGTACTTCTTGACTTTTATACGAGTTTCTTCTAATTCACGTTGTAATTGTGTTCGTTCACGTAAAGCTTCCTCATTGATATGAAAAATTTCATCTTTACTCTTTTCAACAACATTGGTCATTTCATCAATGATACCATCTAATGTTCCTTTATTCACATTTCCTTCAATTGTCATTATCATTCACCGACCTATGTTATAATTAAAATGCATATATGAATTATATCGGAGGAGTTTTGTTCTATGTTAAAACAGTATAATACCGTAAAAGAAGCGGGTTCACACGAGATCATTATACAAAAGTCTCGTTTCATCGGCTACGCTTCAAGAGTAAACACAGAAGAAGAGGCACAATTGTTCATTCAAAAAATTAAAAAACAGCATCATGACGCTACACATAATTGTTCTGCTTATATCATTGGTGATCGAGATGATATACAAAAAACAAATGATGATGGTGAACCTGGTGGAACAGCCGGCATTCCAATGTTGGAAGTATTAAAAAAGTTATCATTAAAAAATACAGCCGTTGTTGTTACTAGATATTTTGGCGGGATTAAACTCGGTGCTGGTGGGCTCATCCGTGCATACAGCTCAACTACTTCAGAAACAATTAAACAAATCGGTATCGTTAAAGGCGAATTATTACAAGGATACACAGTAACAATTGCATATCCATTATTAGGTAAAGTAGAAAATGCCTTACAACATTCCCTACATATAGTAGATGCAAAAGAATATGCAGAACAAGTTACACTAACAGTTTACGTCCATACAGATGCTCTACACTCATTTGAAAAAGATATGATTAATTTAACAAATGATCAAATTACATTACAACAAATTGGTCAAAAGTATGTCGAAACACCAATATAAACTATCACTGTTTGTGCTAGATTAAATTTTTACTTTCTGCATTTCATTTGCTAAATGATGAATCATTTCTTGAAGTGTCGTTATATTATTATTTTCAGTTTCATTGATAATTTTTTTAAATAAAACTTTTAACTTTTCCTGTTCCATTATGATCATCCTTATAAATTGAATTTCATTTAAATTACTTGTCATATTTTGTAAAACAGTCTCATTCATCAATTTTAGCGAATAAATACCATTTCGACAAGTAGTTAATGATATTTCCTTATATTATTTTATGCAAACATTTTTATTATGGGAAAAACATGGTCAAATACTTTGATCACTTAATCAATTTCTTCATACATATTGTAGCTTCGCCACTATTTTTTGTAATGATGAATTTAATTCAACTAGTACATATGTTTTCCATTTTATCCTTTTACTCGTTATAATGTAACTATAAAAATGTCCGAGCACCGTGTGGTCGACCGAATATATTTATCATCATGATAGGATACCTTTTTTATGTATGATATAGTTTATTATTCATCGTTATCTTGTTAGAAAAAGAATGTGTCACAGTAAGGGGGATGTATGTGAAAAAAACGCTGTTCGTCATTGGAATGTTATTAATAATGTTCACCATTGGCTGTTCAAATATAAATATAGAAAAGCCTACCACATTATTAGACGATTATATTAAAAAATGGGAAGAAACCGATTTCATAACTATGTATGACATGCTAACAGACGAAGCAAAGGAAACATACAATCAAGAAGCCTTTATCGATCGTTATGAAAAGATTTATGGTGACTTGGAAGTTAAAGATGTTTCTATTACGTATGAAGAGTTAGATAATAAAACGATAAGAAATGCAAAGAATGACCGCGAAGTGACAATTCCTATTCAAGTCAAAATGGAAAGCGTCGCAGGAGAAATTGAATTTACAAATGATGTAACTTTGCGTTTACCTAAAGAAGAAAAAGACAAGGACGAATCACCAGCATGGCTTGTTCAGTGGGATCCTGGACTTATTTATCCTGGAATGGAAAGTAACGGAAACATCTCCATTTCTACTGATTATCCTAAACGGGGAGAAATTATTGATCAAAATCAAATGCCACTTGCATTAAATGACTTAGCCTATGAAATTGGCGTTGTACCAAATCAATTTGGAGACGAAGAAGCAGAAAAAGAAGAAATTGCTCGCTTACTCAATATTTCTGTTGCTTCCATCGATAATGTGTTAGATGCAGACTGGGTACAACCGGAGCATTTTATTCCCTTAAAAACGATACCTACTACTGCTGAGGAGACATTAAACCAATTAACTCTACTACCAGCCGTTGAAACACGGGATTCTTCTGGTAGAAACTATCCATCTAGTGAAGCTTCGGCACATTTAACTGGCTATGTAGGTAAGATTACTTCAGAAGAATTAGAAAATGCACCTGAAGGAATATATAAAGAAAATGATTTGATAGGTAAAGCAGGTTTAGAAAAGTTATACGAAGAACAATTACGTGGGAAAAAAGGTGTGAAAGTAGTGATGACGACGACATCAGATGATGACGTGAAAGAAGAAGTGGTCCTTGCGGAAAAGCCGGTCAAGAACGGAGAACATGTCCAAGTGTCCATTGATGTCAATATTCAAGAACTTATTTATAATACATTCAAAGAAAAAAACGTCTCTGGAACTGCTGCTGCTGTTCACCCTACAACTGGCGAGGTACTCGCATTAGTAAGTAGTCCTAGTTATGATCCCAATGAACTGACATATGGCATCACACAAGATAGATGGGATACCTTGATGGATGATCCACAACAGCCTTTCTTAAATCGATTCACTTCGACATATGCTCCTGGCTCTGTCATTAAGCCGATTACAGCTGCCATTGGATTAACAGAGGGATCGATTACTCACGATGAAGGATTAACGATCAATGGACTTAAATGGGGTAAAGAGAGTTGGAATAATGTCAAAGTAACTCGCGTATCAACTTCCAATAATCCCGTTAATTTAAGAGATGCTTTAGTTTATTCGGATAACATTTATTTTGCCCAAAAATCATTGGATATTGGTCATGATAAATTTGTCGAGGGATTAAAGGATTTTGGTTTTGATACACAAATCCCTATTTCTTTTCCATTCACTGCGTCACAAATTTCCAACAGTGGTGACTTAAATGATGAAATATTGTTAGCTAATAGCAGTTATGGTCAAGGAGAATTAGAAATGAGTTCACTCCATCTTGCTCTAAGCTATACTGCCTTATTAAATGGTGGTGATGTGGTTAAACCTAGCTTTCTCAAAGACGATCCTAAAGGAGAAGTGTGGCTAGAAGGTTTGATCAGTCCAGAAGATGCCGATATCATGCAAGAATACTTACGAGAGGTAGTCACAGATGGTACTGCTAAAGTAGTGCAAGATGATGACTTGGAGATTTCAGGAAAGACCGGAACAGCGGAATTAAAAATGTCCCTTGATTCATCAGGACAGCAAAATGGCTGGTTTGTTGGTTACCCTACAGAAGACCCTGACATACTCATTGCGATGATGATGGAAGCTACTGAAGGTCTTGGAACAAGTGGCTTTGTAGCCGAAAACGTGAAGAATATTTTAATTGAAATAGAATGAGCTCATAAAGTAACCTCTCTTTTTCATCTTACATTAAAGAACTACTCCACTATTTAAGTGAAGTAGTTCTTATTTTTATGAAAAACAAAACAAGATTAAATCATTACAAAAACCGCCACGACGCAACATTATGTAGTTAAAGATGAGATCGAAACTACATATTATTGCAACGTGACTGTAAACCCGTATGATGACATTAATTAAGTAAACAAAAAAAGAAACTTCCTTAGTAACAACGGAAATTTCTCCTTATAGTAATTTACTTAGTTCATGAAAGGCTTCTTCATCATGAGTATCGAGGGCTTGATCGACAAGTCTTTTAATGTTCTGCACCTCTAATTCTTTAATAATTAATGCTGTAACATCATTTAAATCTTCTTCAGGTTGAACAACAAGAGAATTTTTTGTTTCCTCAGCTTCATAATACGGTTGAATAATTTCTTCTAATTGATCCATAAAATCAACTAGTGAAGTGAGCTTCTTCATTGTAATATAAATAATTTCTTTTCCTTTTTGAAAAGCAAATTTAGTTTCTGTATTGACGACTTTCTTCGTACGTCGATTTACTAAAATCTCTGACCCTTCAATTGGAACAAAATGGTAAACCTTTTTGTTAATAAATAATGAGAAATATTGATACGCCAAGATAACACGGATATATTCCGAGTTCATTTTTATATAATATGGCTTAAGCAATTTAACTGATACCATCTCCCCCACCTCCTAATTGAAAGAAACTTCTATTTAAATTAGTTTACAATATATTCTGAAAAATTGCAAGAGTAAATTTATAATTTGTTTTTTATATGGTTACTGATTTCTTTCATTGAGGTTGAATACACTTCCTTTGATTGGTCTATTTTAGGTGTAAACTGTTTTAATTGTTGTAAACATGCTAACCCATTTCGCATTTCTTTTTTATATCTTTTTGATAACTGATCAATTAATTCCTCATACTTCTCATCTGTTCCAAGTGTGACTGTCTCTTCATATAAATCAATTACTTGATCCATTTCACGTGATGGGAAAAATTCATGTGGTGGTGTGCTATCAAATAAACAGTAGCTCAGATCACGTATCAAGATCATATCAATACTTTTCGGGTCAAAACTGCAACGATACAATTCCACATCATATCCATACGTTACCGTTGCTTCTAGTACTCTTCTTAATAATACTGATTTACCTGTGCCTGCACGTCCTTTTATAAACACGCGATTTTCTATTGGAATGATTAAGTGTTCGATTTCATTTACCACACCATCTATTGTATTAGTTCCAAATAATCGTTCATAAACATGCGCATTTCTTTTTTGTTTTGGTACATTACCTAATATTTGATGTAATAGATCAATTGCGATTTGATCCGCAAGCTTAAAATCCATTTCATCTATATAAACTTGCTCCAAGTCATCATGAATGTGTAATCCTTTGGTAAAATATTCATATGCTTGTTCCTGTATTTTTAATCCTTTTGCTGCTGTTTTCGTATTCATATCCGTTGGTAACCATTGATGCAAATCAATTATTTTATAATGATGTTTCGGTTTGTTAATGATGTCCGCGGCTAAAATCGCTACAGAATGATTCCTAACAATTAATCCTTCTATATGACTAGCACGATAAGGGCTACAGAGAACTTCACAATGATCCACCTTATCCCATTGGTTTTTCATCGTAGATAATACATCCGATATAACTTGGTTGGATGCATGTTGTAATAATATAACGTTCTTTACTCCTACTAGATTGCTTGATATAAAATTGACAAATCCCAAGGCTGTATGCCCACGGACATAATAGTTAATTTCCTCCACCACGAAGACTCACTTCCTTTTTCATTTCGTCTTCTATCATATGCGGCGCATTGTTCAGATGTTTATGAAAGTAGTTTAAATTAGATTCAATTCCTTCTGCTCTTCATCTGTGAAAACTCTTGATCTTGTTAAAAACCTTTTACCCTCTGGACCTTCTAACGAAAACATACCACCTCTCCCGTCAACAACATCAATGATTAATTGTGTATGTTTCCAATATTCGTATTGATCTTTTGCCATATAAAATGGTGTTCCACCAATTTCTCCGAGTAATACATCCGAATCACCAGTCCGAAATTCATCACGTGGATAGCACATTGGTGAGCTACCATCACAACAACCTCCTGACTGATGAAACATTAATGGACCATGGATTGATTCTAATTTATCAATTAGTTGAAGAGCTGCGTCTGTCGCTTTCACTTTCTTCGTCATTTTCATCACCCTTTCTATGCATACTGTTCCCGAATTTCTTTTTAAAAAACTCCTACATATGTAAATGCAGGAGTTTTCATTTGTATTTTATTAGAAAAATCCTTGTGCACCTTCACTGTAACTAACAAGTAAGTTTTTCGTTTGTTGGTAATGACCTAACATCATTAAATGCGTTTCTCTTCCAAAGCCTGACTTCTTATACCCACCGAAAGCAGCATGAGCAGGATACTGATGATACGTATTTGTCCATACTCTACCTGCCTGAATACCACGGCCAAATCGATATGCTTTATCAATATTTCTTGTCCAAATACCAGCACCTAGACCGTACAATGTATCGTTTGCAACTTCCATTGCTTCTTCATCATCTTTAAATGTTGCCACAGACAAAACTGGCCCAAAAATTTCTTCTTGGAATAGACGCATTTTATTATGCCCTTTAAAGATAGTTGGTTGTACATAATATCCGCCACCAAGTTCTCCATCTAATTGGTTAACAGAACCACCAGTTAATAACTCTGCACCTTCTTCTTTACCGATTTCTAAATAAGATTTAATTTTTTCTAATTGTTCTGTTGAAGCTTGTGCACCCATCATCGTTTCCGTATCGAGTGGATGACCAATTTTAATTTGTTTGACCCTTTCTAACGCACGCTCCATAAACTCATCATAGATTGATTCATGTATTAAGGCACGGGATGGACATGTACACACTTCCCCTTGGTTTAAGGCAAACATGACTAATCCCTCGATTGCCTTATCCATAAAGCCATCATCTTCATCCATGACATCTTTAAAGAAAATATTCGGAGACTTACCACCTAATTCTAGTGTAATTGGGATTAAATTTTCAGATGCATATTGCATAATTAAACGCCCTGTTGTCGTTTCACCAGTGAAAGCTATTTTAGATATACGACTATTAGACGCGAGTGGCTTTCCTGCTTCGACACCAAATCCGTTCACAACATTTAGTACACCTGGTGGTAATATATCCCCTATTAAATCTAGTAAAATATGAATGGATGCTGGCGTCTGTTCAGCTGGTTTTAATACGACGCAGTTTCCAGCTGCTAATGCTGGTGCTAACTTCCATGTTGCCATTAATATTGGAAAGTTCCATGGTATAATTTGGCCGACGACACCTAAAGGCTCATTGAAATGGTAGGCAACCGTATCATCATCAATTTGGCTAATTGTACCTTCTTGTGCACGTATCGCAGAAGCAAAGTAACGATAGTGATCTGCTGCTAGTGGTATATCTGCAGCTAACGTTTCTCTAACCGCCTTACCATTATCCCACGTTTCTGCAACTGCTAACTTTTCAATGTTTTCTTCTATGACACTAGCAATCTTATTTAAGATTGTAGCTCGTTCTATTACTGACGTTTTCCCCCAAGCATCTTTTGCTTCATAAGCGGCATCGAGTGCTAATTCAACATCTGCTTTTGTCGAACGTGCAATTTGACAGAACACTTCTCCTGTTACTGGTGTCACATTATCAAAATATTGACCATTTGTTGGCGGAACGTATTTTCCTCCAATGTAATTATCGTACTTTTCTTTGAAGTTTACAACTGCTCCATCTGTATTCGGATTTGCGTATCTCATTCCCATTCCTCCTTGTTTTTGTAATCGCTTACATATTGGGTGTAAGTTTTAATATACATAAATGATACCAGCTGGTAGTCTATTTATCAATCCTTTAAACTTGAATTATTTTCACCATTCATTTTCAAATATAAGCAAAAAAGACTCGGATTTATGCCTTACATTCTTTTTATTTCCACTAAAAACAAAAAAGAATGTTCATCATTCCAAGCCTCTTTATTGCCTATCTCACCCATATATTATTATTCTAATCCTGGAAGCATTCGTACTTCTAGTTTCATCTCTGTCTTACAGAGCGGGCATTCAGGTTCCTTAGCAAAGCTAAATGATTCCCTCATCCAACCTTGACAATCTTCACTTGTACAAGACCAAACATTCGTCTCCACTTCAGGTAAAGGTTCTTTCTGTCCTCTAGAAAAAGCCACAGTATCATCCCCTCTCACACTCTCTATTATACCCCTTTTTTGAAAATAAAGACAGTTCACTAAG
>JAPFCO010000280.1 GCA_026169505.1 Pseudogracilibacillus sp. | reverse complement strand
CCATGCTTATGGCGCAACAGAAACGACACCACTTGCAACGTATTCTCGTTTAAAAAGTTACCAGCTAGACTTATCAGATGATGAGAGGGCAAATATCAAGTCTCGTCAAGGTCTACTAATTCCAGGTTTAGAAATGAAAATAATCGATGATGATGGAGAAGTCGCCTGGGACGATGAAACAATGGGAGAATTATTGTTACGTGGACCATGGATTGCTAACTCTTATTACAAAGATGAACGATCTAAAGATGCCTTCAAAGACGGTTGGTACCATACAGGTGACGTCGTAACTGTCGATGAGGAAGGAGCTATTAAAATTATTGACCGTACAGGTGATTTAATTAAAAGTGGTGGAGAATGGATTTCATCCGTAGAACTTGAAAACGTATTAATGGCACATGAAGCTGTTTTTGAAGCAAGTGTTGTTGCCATTCCTGATGAAAAGTGGGATGAACGCCCAATTGCTTGCGTAGTACTGCACGAGAAATATGAAGGTAAAGTGGATAAAGAAGAATTACAAGCATTCTTAGAACCGCAATTTGCAAAATTCTGGCTGCCTGATGATTATTTATTTGTTGCTGAGATTCCTAAAACATCCGTCGGGAAATTCTTAAAAAGGGAATTACGTAAGCAAGTATTAGATCACTTTAACCTCACCTAATTCGAATCACTCATTCATTTAAAAGGGAAGATGCCTTTGTTCGAAACGGCATCTTCCCTTTTTGTACTTTATATTTTTCAACATAAAAAGTACCTAGGATAGATGCTTCTTACATTTTATAATCATACCTAGCCCTTACCCTTTATTATTAAAAATGTAATTCATAATACTTTCAAATGCAGATACATCTTTCGTAATCAAAAACACGGGCAGTAACATGATGGCAAATAAAACTGCGAAATAAGAAACAATCAATTTTACAAAACCACCTGATACTTTTTTAATACCAGTTGTCGCATTCATCATTCAACGCCCCCTTTTTATAATAGTACTAATATTCTAATACATCTGATAATTAAAATCAAGAGTTTGTGACTAATTTGTGAACTATCTGTAATTTAGCTTTTTAACTTACACTTCTTTATAAAAAACACCCTAGAAAATCAGATAGTTAGTCTAACTTCTAGGGTGCATATTATTACATACTCAATAACTGTCTAACATCGTCTTCAGATAAACTAGATAACATCGTTTCTCCTGGCTGAATGACTTGATCAATTAATTCCCGCTTCTTTTGTTGTAATTCATAAATTCTTTCCTCAATCGTACCTTCTGTTATAAAGCGAATCACTTGAACAACATTTTTTTGTCCAAATCGATGCGCTCGACCTGCAGCTTGATCCTCTACAGCCGGATTCCACCATAAGTCATATAAAATAACTGTATCTGCCCCAGTTAAGTTCAGTCCAGTTCCACCTGCCCTAAGTGAGATGAGGAAGACACTTTTTTCACCTTGATTAAAAGCCTCACTCATTGTGACTCGATCCTTAGCAGGCGTCTGTCCATTTAGGTAAAAATAATCGATGCCGACCTTATCAAGTTCTTCGATAAATAATTCGTGCATAGAGGTAAATTGAGAGAAAATAAGCATTCTTCGACCATTTGCCTTCATTTTTTGCACTGTATCCATTAGGTCATCTAGTTTTCCTGACCTACCTTCGTAGTTTTCGATAAATAATGATGGATGACAACATAATTGACGCAATCTTGTTATTCCCGCTAGTATTTTCATTCGATTTTGTTGAAAATTATTAGTGGCAATTGATTCTGATGTTATTTCTTGCAATTCCTTCATATAACCAACATATAAATTTTTCTGTTCATTTGTTAGTTCAGATACATGAACTGCTTCGATCTTGTCTGGCAATTCTTTTAATACATCTTCTTTTAATCGCCTTAATACAAACGGTCTTGTTAAAGTAGCAATTTTGCTCGGCTCGAGCTTTTTGAAGTTTTTCAAGTTCGGCATTAAACCGGGTAAAACTACTTGAAATATTGCCCATAGTTCATCAATCGTATTTTCAATTGGTGTGCCACTTAATGCAAAACGCTTTTCTGCTTTTATCTCACGAACAGCTTTTGATGTCTTTGTCGCATGATTTTTAATAAATTGCGCTTCGTCTAAGATAAACGAATGAAAACGTAAATCTCGATATAATCCAATGTCCTGTCTGATTGTACCGTAGGAAGTAATCCATACATCAGCATGCTCTCCATCTTTGACGATTTGTTGCCTTTCTTCCGGTGTACCAGCAATCACTTCTACTTTTAATGTTGGCGCAAAACGTTCACACTCATTTTGCCAATTATAAATAACGGATGAAGGAACAACGACTAGATGCGGCTTATCACTTGGCTCTGATAATAAATAAGCGATCGTTTGAACTGTTTTCCCTAATCCCATATCATCTGCTAATATCCCACCTAAATGATATTCACTTAATGATTTAAACCATTGATAACCCATTTCTTGGTAGTGACGTAAATCTGCTTGTAATTCACTTGGTAGTTCATATACTTGTTCCTCTGGAGATTGTAATTGACGCAATAACTTATGAAAGGATGGATCATAACTTTTCTTCGTTTCTATTAATTCATCTACTTGCAGTCCACGATAAACTGGCATCACAACTTTTCCATCTGCCATGTCTTCTTCCGTTACATCCGCATCTTCAAAGAAACGTTTTATCGATTGGTAATCGTCTCCTTCTAAAGAAACAATAGCACCCGATTGTAGACGATAGAAACGCTTCTTCTCAATGACAGCTTGGATCATCGCCGTTACTTCATCCTCATTGACACCACTAATATCGAAGCCTATTTCTAATAAGTTACTCGCTGCTTCAACATGGACCGTCGTACTCGGGACAGGTTCATTTTCTACGATTAAACTTTGAATGTTCGAAGTTAAATATAACTCCACAAACTCATCTAACATTGGGAGAATCGTGTATAGGAAATCATATACTTCCTCGTCCTCCATTAGATTAATATATAAATCTTTCCCATTGTAACGAAAATTAGACTGTTCGATTAAATGCATAATTTCTTGTTCTTTTTCAACTTCGCGGATAATGATAATATCCTTTTCTGTCCGGTTGGAAAAGGGATCTATTTCGATTTTCCCATAATGATATCGGAGTTTTCCAACAATCGCCTCATCACTATTCTCCAAATATAATTTTGCCCGTAATGGATATTCAACAATTTCATCTGTCACCGTTGGCGAAATTTCAACAGGCGATTGCTTTTTTAACACTGGTAATGCTTCCGAAAAAAAACGATCTGCTGTAGCCGTTGTTATCGGTAATTCATGGTTCTGAGCCATTCCAATCTGCTTCACTTGTTGTAATGTTTGTTGCTGTGCCCTTGTCGGAAAGTAAAATACCCCTTCGGTAAACAGTATCTGATAATCTTCAAAATATGTCGCATGTTGAATTCCATCCATTTTTAATACTAATTGTTTTTCTTCATTATGAGTGACTGTATAGCTAAACGGTGATTCATCTTTGATCATATCAATCTCCGTATACGTCCCTTTACTTGTTTCCACTGTTAAATGACGATCAACTAACTCCTCTAATAAGGAGGAAAACGATAAAGGTGGAATTAACAATGTTCTTTTATCATAAGCATTTTCAGGATAGTAACTTCGATCTGTATATATATCACCAGTTGAAATAAATGATTGCAACAGCTCGAGAATTTCTAAGTCCTGCTGTAAAAAGTAATGTTCGTGTGGGTCATAGGAAAATTTATGTGTAAAGTAATGCGATTCATCATCTAATACATGTTCCAAGAGCTCACGAATATTCCGAACCACATAACAATGGTCAATACCAGTTTTCAACTCTAGCCAGACTTTATTCGCTCGTTCAAAGGTAATGACATATTGCACCTTCATCGGAATCTTGTCTGACATAATATTTGAGGAAGTTTGGACTCCACCAATTACACCTTCAATAAAAGCAGAAGTTGTTGCTTCAGTAATATGCGACGTCTTCGTTTCATCCGCAAATTGAAGCATAACAGCGACCAGATGCTTACATGTATCGTACATCTCAAACGCTGGACAGTCACAATATGTTTTAACCCTACCGGTGTTCATCTCGCTAAGGTCTACCTCGACATAATAGTCACTCGTTCCTCTAACTTCCGCAAACCATACCTCTTTTTGTTTATTATAACTAAGACCATGAACTCGGCCTGCATTATAATAATTCAGACCTCGTGCATAGATATGAGCTGGAAATAACTTTTCAATTGCATGTCTATTTATTTTTTTCATTTATTTATCCCTAACCTTTTCCAGATTATCCTGTGTACGTAATTCCCTTCGACCAGTTGCTAGTAAAAATATATAAAATAATAATGCCATTAAAACAGAACAGGCCGATACAATATAAATAATACCGTAATTAAACATAAATGCTAGTTGACCAAACAGTATCGCTCCAACCCCTACTCCTAAGTCAAAAAAGGAGAAAAAGGTTGCGTTCGCCATTCCTTTACGATTTGGCAATGCTTTATCGACAGCCCACGCTTGTAATGCGGGCTGAACGGAGCCGAACCCTAGACCATATAATGCTCCTGCAATAATCATCGTAGTCATATTTGGTAACCAAGCTAAAAGTAACATCGCAACAAAGATTAACATCGTTCCAGGCGGAATTACATAAACATCGCCTTTTTTATCATATATTTTACCGGCAAAAATGCGGGATACCATTAAAAACAACGCATAAGAAATGAAATAGAATTGAATACCAGCAATATCTTTCTCCAATGCATATAATGGAAGAAATGTGGCAATCCCCCCGAATGTAAGTGTAATAAAGAATAATAGAATAGAAGGATTAACTGCCGTTTTCTCTAATACATCAAACCGCGCTGGTTTTGTTTTATCTAATGATTCATCTACTTTTTTATACTTAATATTAGTAGCTAATATAAGTGCAATCAGACCTAGGGCAGCACAGATTAAAAAGAATTGTGTGAAAGAAAGGAAGCCTACTAGCGTAAGTCCTAAAGCTGGACCGAGCGCTAAAGCTAAATTACCCGACAAACCGAAATACCCCATTCCTTCCCCGCGTCGTTTAGGTGGAATTAAATCTGTTGCGATTGTACCAGATGAAGTAGTTGAAAAACCCCAACCGATTCCTTGGATAATTCGTATAACAATTAGCATTCCCATACTCGTAATTAATCCAAATGATCCAACAGAAAGAACAAATAGCCCTAAGCCAAAGAGGTATACTGGTCCCCTTCCTTTTGTTTCTAAAGCGTGCCCTGCATATGGACGAAATAGTAATGCTGAAAATGTAAACACACCAACAATAACACCTATTAATTGATCACTGCCACCAAGTTCATTAACAAAAATAGGAATTGTCGGTAATGTCATTTGGAAGCCTAAAAAAATAAAGAAATTTGCAAACCAAATAATGACGAAGTCCTTTGAAAAAATCTTTTGTTCATTTTTTTCACTTCCGGCAGACTGCATACTAAAACTTCCTCTCCTAAGCTCCCAGTATACATGAACAGCTTTTGAAATTAAATGATAATAACTTAAACGTAAAAATAGATGGTTTCCTTTCATCTAGAAACCATCTGTTGTTTTTACTTTTCTCCAGAATAAATAACTCCACAAGCGATTCTTGCTCCAGAGTCACCCGCAGGTTGAGAGATATAATCATCTGGGTCCTCGTGAATCATTAAAGAGGTACCTTCTTTCGATAATAATGAATGTTCCTCTCCTTTCTCTAATGTTACCCGGTCGTTTTTAAACGACGCTTCTACTGCACCATCTTCACTCACTTCCAAATTTTCTATATCCCCTGCATGTGGACCTTCAGGATTATCGAAACCATGTTGTTTATTGTCTGGGTTAAAGTGGCCACCTGCCGTTTCAAAACTTGGCGCTTCACAAAGACCCTTTTCATGAATGTGAAAACCATGTACTCCCGAGGGAAAATGATGCCCCTCAATAGCAATTTCGACCCCTCGCTCTCCTTCTTCTAACGTGGCCATGCCTATGTCAACCCCTTCATTGTTGATGAGAGATACTTTAATTGATTCCTTCGCCTCTGCTCGAGTCTCGATCGCTTCTTCCATTACTTCATCAGTTTCCTCTACTTCCATCTTCGGTTCCGACTGACACGCCATGAGCACGATAATTATGCTACAGCTTGCTAATAACTTTCCATACGTCTTCATTGCTTCTCTCCTTTTATTCCATTTTTAGTAGTTTGGACCAATTCGCTGAAAAACATTCTTTCAAGGTCTTGACAATATCTTTCTTATGTCATCAAACGTCTGGACATAGAAGCATTTAATCTATTAACATTGTGGATAGAGAGAAAAGAACGTGCATTTATATCATTATTTAGTGAATTGTCGGTCTATGATTAAACAAATCAAAAACGGCTCTCCTTATGGGAAGAGCCGTTTCGTTTGTTTATAGATCGTCAAAGCCGTTTAAATCGCTAGTTTTCGTATATTGACGTGATTTTTGTTCGAAAAAGTCTGTTTTTGTACCATCAAAGTTATCAACATATGCTCGAATCCATTTCATTGGGTTATCCACATGCTCTGGATAAACTTCACTTAATCCCATCATTCGAAGCATCTTATTAGCCCGATACTTTATATAACCTTTCATTTCTTCTAAATCAATACCACTTACATTTTGTAATACATAGGTAGACCATTCGATTTCCAATTCAACCGATTGTGTGAATGCATCATAAACCCATGTGATGAATTCTTCATTATTTTGTTCCGGGTTCTCTGCTAACGTCGCACGGAATAGCTCCGAAATAAACCGGCCATGTTCAAGCTCGTCACGATTAATATAACTAACCATCGTTGACGTACCGACCATTTTATTATGGCGTGCTAAATTATAGAAAAAGGCAAACCCAGAATAGAAGAACATTCCTTCTAATAGTGCAGTATATACCAACGTTTTCAACACATTTTCAATCGTTGGTTCTTTAGCAAATGCATTATAATGTTCCATAATGGCAGCATTACGTTTTAATAGCACTGGATCAGTACGGCCTAAATCAAATGATTCATTTTGTTCTGCCAGCGACACGACAGATGATAGTACATACGAATACGATTCATTATGCACCGCTTCTTGTTGAGCAATGACAGCCATAATTGATTGTACAGATGGATCAGTTGCATATAAGGAAATAAGCAGCGCTGTTCTTGTCTGTGGCGCATCTAATGTCGATAAAAGACCAATAATTTTCAAATAAGCATCTTGCTCATCCTTCGTTAACGTTGGAAACTGTTTCACATCACTTGCCATATTTACTTCATCTGCTTGCCAATAGTTTCCTAATAAGCGTTTGTACATCTTATACCAATGTGGATATGCAATATCATTCCAATTTAAAATCCCGCTCGACTCTCCGCCAAATAACTTCGTTGATTTATTTGGAAAGCGCGGCTCTAACGTTTTTGCTTTCTCAAGCAGTAACTGCGACATCTTGCAACACTCCCTCTATCCATTCATTTACAATTTGTTCTTGAGAACCACGCGGTGATTGTTCAACTTTCAATCCGTCCCATTTACTCGCATAAAAATGCACTAATTTTTCCACCGCTTGACAAAATAATTCTTCGCCTCCAAATTGTGTATCACCGCTACCGAATATAGCCATTCGTTCTGGCTTATATCCGATATCGGCGATAAAATCTTTTACCTCACTTGGGGTCGAACCATAATCCCATGTAAACGTTCCAAGAAAAACAATATCATATGCTTCAATATTCGGCATGATACCAAATCCTATTTCATACTTGTCTACCGAAATACCTTCTTGTTGCACTTTCTTTTCTATTAATTGGGCCACTTCTTCTGTATTCCCACTATAAGAAAAGTAAGCTATTAGTATTTTCATGAGTGACACCACTCACACTCTTCCACGTCATTTGATGTTGAACGCACATAGTAGGACGTTTTCAGTCCACTTTTCCACGCTTGTAGATGTAAATCAAGTAACACAGATGCACGAATCGTATTCGGCACATACATATTAAATGAAATACTCTGATCAATATGCTTCTGACGAGCCGCATTCTGTTTCACCGACCAACGCTGATCAACAATATAGGCCGAACGGCGATAAATATCATACGTATTATGATTTAAATTAGGAGCTGTAACTGGTATTTTGAAATCCTTTTTCTCTTCATAATAAAACACTTGGAAAACCGGATCGATACTTGCAGTTGAACCAGCAATCATTGCAGTGGATGAGTTTGGTGCAACTGCCATTAAATAACCATTACGGATTCCGTGTTCTGCAACATCTGCTTGTAGCTTTTGCCACTTCTCATCTGTATAATCGCGGTCTTCAAAATAAGCACCTGTTTCCCATTTACTTTCCGGGAAAGTTGGATAATGTCCTTTTTCCTTACTTAATTCCATACTTGACTGAATCGTTAAGTAAGCAATATGCTCATATAATTCATCCGTTAACTCTAGTGCTTCATCCGTTTCCCAGCCAATTCCTTTTAATGCAAGCAAGTGATGCCAACCAAACGTACCCATTCCAATTGCGCGGTACTTTTGATTTGTTAATTGTGCTTGCTTAATTGGCAATGTATTAATATCAATCACATTATCTAACATTCTTACTTGAATCGGAATCAATCGTTCTAACACATTGTCTGGAACCGCTCTTCCTAAGTTAATCGAGCTTAGGTTACAGACAACATAGTCACCTGTTTTATATTTTTTAACAATCGTATCTTCATTTTCAACATATTCTTCTAAAAATTCTGTTGGTGATTGATTTTGGGTAATTTCTGTACAAAGGTTCGAGCAGTAAATCATCCCAGTATGAGCATTCGCATTGCGACGATTTACTTCATCTCGGTAAAACATAAATGGTGTACCTGTCTCTAATTGTGACACCATGATTCGTTTCATAAGATCAATTGCAGAGACTCTCTTCTTTGTTAAATTAGGGTTTGCCACACATTGTTCGTACCGTGTGCGCCATGTTCCTTCCCCTAACTTCTCGTCATAAGCATCTTCTAAAGCAAAGCCCATTACTTCTCTTACCTCGTGTGGATCAAATAAATACCAATCGCCGCGGTTTTCGACTTGTTCCATAAAGTAATCCGGCAGAGAGACACCAGGGAAAATATCATGAGCACGCATCCGCTCATCCCCATTATTTAATTTCAGATCTAAAAATGGTTCAATATCAATATGCCAAACATCTAAATAAATCGCGATGGCACCTTTTCTTGTTCCTAGTTGATCGACACTAACTGCCGTATTGTTTAACTGACGAATCCAAGGTACGACACCACTCGACATGCCTTTGAATCCTTTAATGGAGCTACCTCGTCCACGTACTTTGCCCATATAAACACCGATTCCACCACCATTTTTAGACAGTTGGGCCACATCCGTGTTCACATCATAAATCGACTGCAAACTATCATCAACCGTATCGATAAAGCAACTTGATAATTGTCCATGTGTTTTTCCTGCGTTATTTAATGTCGGTGTCGCAACTGTCATATAGAGATTACTTAATGCCCAATAAGCCTCTAACACTCGCTGGGTACGTAACTCTGGGCTTTCTTCTTGCATTAAATGCATCGCAATGACCATCCAACGTTCCTGTGGTAATTCATAGACCTTTTTTTCATGATCCGTTGCTAAATAGCGTGTTGCTAATGTATAAATCGCTAAATAATGAAAAAGGCTATCTCTTTCTGGTTGAATTTGTTCTCCGAAATAGGCAACTTCTTCTTTTGTATATGTATCAAGTAAAACTGGAGTGTAAATACCTTTTTCAGTTAAGATCTCTAGTAGTCCATAAAAGTCACCATAGTAACCTTGTTCCGTTACGCTATATGCTCGATTATTTGCCGCCTCATGATACAGTTGTTGTACATATAATCGACTGGCAAAAAAAGTCCAATCTGGAGTCGCTTCATCAATATTTTCTAATGCTGCTTTAATAAACATATGAATTGTTTCGTTTTCCGAGTTGAGTTGTTCTGCTAAAGGAAACACCTTTTCCTCATATGCTTGTAAATCTAGTGATAGTCCTCTACCTGCTTCATTTATCCATTGTTGCCACTTTGCCTTCTGATCGATGATAATCGTCATTTTGCAGCCTCCCTTTATGTAAAATGAAATGATACAATATTATAAAATGCGGCTTATGTAGTAAATCAAGTTTTACACTTTCTTACACGCTTAAAAAGCCGTTCATCTCCCCCGTAAGGGAGAGTTAAACGGCTGCTCGATGTTTCACTATTCTGCGCACACTAATGCACATAATAGTAACAAATACCAGTCGCTTCACCATCCCTCACCCCGAGGATATGAATTATATTGTAATAAGGCAGGTTTCCTGACTCATGCTATTGCTTCATCGATATCCCTTCCCACACAATCTGTTAGTTTACAGTCATTGTACAGTGGTCCATCGCCTCAATTGCATTTACAGTTGCGGGGGCAGTCCTAGCATTTCACTAGATTCCCTTTTAAACATGTTTATGTCACCATTATTACTATATATTGTATTATCTCTATGAAAAACACTATATGTTGTTCAATTAATGTTAGCTTAACATAGAACTTTTATCAATTCAATCTTAAACTTTGAAACATTTTCTATTTTAAAAGCGAATATTTGGAGAAAGAAGGAGATGATCCTGAAGACATAAAACGATGGAATCTAGGGGGATATTTAGGCAAGGACCTTCTAGCCTACACTTCGATATGAAAATAAGAGCGTTCTATCCCACACATCATAGATAGGGTCCTAGTTGGCATGAAGGGAAGAACGTTCTTGCACATACCTTTAACAGCGAATTAATGTTGGAAATGTTCTAAACGTTGGAAAAAGTCTTTAATAAACTGATAAAATAATTTTTCAGTTGGTAGCAGTTCCCGTTCAGCGGGAATAATAGCACCAACCGCTCTTTTTAAACTTGGCTCAACCACTGGAACTTTGACTGTTGCTCTTGGTAAGCTATCTACAAGTGTTACTTCTGGAAGTAATGTAACACCTAATCCCGCAGAAACTAACCCTTTAATCGCATCTAAATCTTTCCCTTCAAATGATACATTCGGTTGAAATCCTCTTTGGAGACACCCTTCCATAATAAGTTCCCTTAATACAAATCCCTCAGGAAATAAAACAAATGAATCATCACGTAATTCGGTTAATTTTAAAGACGACCGGTTGGAAAGTGGATGATTGGCAGATAATAATGCAACAATATCTTCTGTGAATAAAACAGTACTTTTTATCTTAACATGTTCCGTCGGCAATGGGCCAACTAGCGCAATATTAATTTCACCTTTTGCAACAGCATCCATTAATTCCTTATGAGAACCTTGATTTAAAATGAATTTTACATTAGGATATTGTTTACGAAAGTATAAAATAGCTGTAGGTAATATATAAGATGCTAAGCTTGCAGAAAATCCAACTTGGAGTGTTCCTTTATTCGGATCTAAATATTCCTCCACTTCTTGTTTCGCATCATCAATGACATTAATGGCCTTTTCCATATGTTCCTTAAATATTTTACCAATCCTAGTCAGACGAACAGTCCGTCCTTCACGAATAAATAAATCGACGCCTAATTCTTCTTCTAAATTAAATATTTGTCTACTAACTGCTGATTGCGCAACATGTAATGCATTTGCTGCTTCTGTCACATGCTCTCTTTTCGCTACTTCAATGAAATATTTAATCTGTCTGAGCTCCACTTTCATCACCTCTTACTCTATTATCTCATAAAAGCATTAATTATATCTGTAATTAGTATTGTATAGATTAATTAAATTCGGTACAATATAGATAGATGTGTTTGTGAATTACTTAACAAGTGAATCAATTTCATCATTACCTAAACCAGCTAGCCGCTACACCCTGTAGTTGGGAACGAATCAACTCAACTACAGGGTGTAGCGATAAATCCAGATTATGAAATATTGACTAAAGGATATATTGGAAGATATGAACCTGATACAGAAACAAAGAAGGAGGCTCATAATATGCTAAGCATAGAAGAAAATGCTTCAAAAGAAGAACGAGCTGCCGTTAAATACATGAATGAAATCTACGAAAAAATAGAAGCGCGTGATCCACATGAAACAGAGTTCTTACAGTCTACAAAGATGCTTTTTAATTCTCTTGTACCCGTCTTTGTGAAAGATAACACATATAAAGACCATAATATATTAGAGCGAATTATTGAGCCAGAACGTGTCATTAGCTTTCGTATTCCTTGGATAGATGATGAAGGAAATGTCCAAGTGAATCGTGGTTATCGCGTCCAATTTAACAGTGCTATAGGGCCTTATAAAGGCGGAATTCGTTTCCATCCTTCTGTTAATCTCAGTGTAATGAAATTTTTAGCATTAACACAAATCTTTAAAAACTCATTAACTGGTCAACCTATTGGTGGGGGAAAAGGTGGAGCTGACTTTGATCCAAAAGGGAAATCGGATAATGAGATTATGCGATTTTGTCAAAGTTTCATGACAGAACTACATCGCTATATCGGACCAGAGACTGACGTACCAGCAGGTGATATAGGTGTTGGAAAAAGAGAAGTAGGCTATATGTTTGGCCAGTATAAACGATTACAAGGCGCTTATCATGCTGGCGTTCTCACTGGTAAGGGATTAAATTATGGTGGGAGTCTCGGCCGGACGGAAGCAACTGGTTATGGAACCATCTACTTTGTAGAAGAAATGCTAAACGATCTACGAATGGATTTCCGTAATCTAACCTTAATTGCTTCTGGTTCAGGAAATGTTGCCATCCACGCAATGGATAAAGCAATTAAACTAGGAGCTAAAGTTGTAGCTTGTAGTGATTCAAGTGGTTATATTTATGATAAAAACGGATTAAGTTTACAAACGATTCAGCGTATTAAAGT
>JAPFCO010000353.1 GCA_026169505.1 Pseudogracilibacillus sp. | reverse complement strand
TGAAGCTGCAAAAGGAGTGTCACAAGCTGCTCTCACTACAAAAAAACCGGTCATCTTTGGTGTCATTACAACAGATACAATTGAACAAGCAATCGAACGTTCAGGGACAACTGTAGGAAATAAAGGTGCTGATGCTGCAAGTGCGGCAATTGAAATGGCGAATTTCATGAAAAAAATAAAAGTTAAATAATCATTGTTTCTAGCTATTCGAAAGCGTGATTCAGACGATCATTTACTGGACTTTTTTTCTTACTACGATAAAATTATCTCTATATAGGTATTAGATGTAGGGGATGATGGAAGTGAAAATTGATCTAAAGTTTTATTTATATCAAATTCTAGGTGTGCTCATTATTTGGTTAGGAATGACATTCTTTTTAGAAGATATACATGGTGCTGGCAAGTTCATTTATTATGCTGTCACATCTTGGTTATTATTTTTGATTGTGCTTGCTGTTAAAAAGTTTCTTGCAGATCGTAAGGAAAAAGATGTAGATGAATAAAAAGTTTACTTTCATCAATTGTTGATGAAGGTGAACTTTTTAATTGGATGATAAGCTTGTATTGAAAGAGTAACTTGTTTAAAAAAGTGGTATATTAGATGAAGTTAGGGCAAATGAGAGGCCGTTTATTGTATCTAGGTTTGCTTAAATAACTATAATAAACGATGAAGCTATATTTATTAGGAAAGAAATCATCAGGGGAGGGTAAGGAATGGGGCGAGCAGGGCAAATGATTGTGGTTAGTATATTAAATATATGCAGTCTTTTTGTGATGTTTCTATTGTTGTTGATTACTTTATTTATTTATGCGTCCATACCAGATCAAGATGTTGTCTTGACAATAGCTATTTATTTGGTGATTGCTATTTTAGCAGTTTTAGAATTGTATAAATGGATTTTTAGTATCCAGATTGTTATTCGTCGACAAATGAAAGGATTAATACTTTTTGTCGTTTACGGGCTATTCATTTTGGTGATTGGTATTGTCATTCAACATATACTTATTATTACAGTAGGAATTGCTTATCTCATTACTTACTTTCTCTATCGTATGAATTTAAAGAAAGAGAAAGCAGAGGAGTAAAGTGCTTATTAATTACTATCATCATCACAAGTTACTGAAAATAATATGAATGAACTATTTTGCAAGAGAGTTCCTGTTTTGGTAAATTACGAGGCTGTTGAGAAAGTCAGCACGCTCGCATTTTTAGAACTTGGAATTCGCATCCTGGTTATTTACCTTTAGGGTTCGATTGGCTCCTATCATTTCAAAGCAGTGACCGTTACAAGAAAAAGGATACATAAGGAAGATATAGACAATGTAAAGGGCTGGATTTCAGTAGAGATTCAGCCCTTTTTTGTTTAGAGCAATCGTATAAAGGGGATAGATACGGTAACTTCTTGATTAATTTAGAGTTCAATTAAATTGAAATACCTATGATGTTTGCTAGAAATTAGTTTGAATCGTCATACAACTGCCATAAATACGTTCGTACTTTGTAATAAATCAAGCGAAAAGAGTTAGAAAGATAGTTTATACTATATATATAAGTTTTTTAACAAATAAGTTTGAAAATGCGACATTTGATAGAGGGGTGTTAGAGTGCTTACGTTTATGGATCCATTAATTATCGCAAGAGTGCAATTTGCGGCAACAACAATATTTCATTACTTCTATGTACCTGTATCGATCGGTATGGCATTTACAATTGCAATTATGCAGACGCTCTATGTAATTAAAGGCAAGAATATATATAAAAAAATGACCAAGTTTTTTGGTGCTTTATTATTAATTAACTTCGCTGTGGGAGTTGTAACAGGAATCTTCCAAGAGTTCCAATTCGGAATGAACTGGTCATCATATTCACGTTTTGTAGGAGATGTGTTTGGACCTTCCCTAGCAATTGAAGGACTACTCGCTTTTTTTATGGAATCTACTTTCCTTGGAATTTGGGTGTTCGGATGGAACCGTCTCGGTAAAAAACTCCATCTTGCCTCCGTATGGCTCGTTTCGTTTGGTTCTGTATTATCCGCTTTTTGGATTTTGACTGCTAACTCTTTTATGCAAAACCCAGTCGGGTTTGAATTTGTTGATGGTCGGGCACAAATGAATGACTTTTTAGCTATTTTAACTAATCCTCATTTTTGGGCACAATTTCCACATGTTCTTTTAACTTCATTGGCTACTGGAGCATTTGTCATTGCCGGAATTAGTGCTTGGAAGATTGCTAGAAAACATGATGTTGATATGTTTAAGAAATCACTGCGCATCTCGATTATTATAGGGGCCTTTGCTGGTTTTGCGATTATGTTTACAGGGCACTGGCAAGCTCAATATTTAGTACAAACACAACCGATGAAAATGGCAGCAGCAGAAGCACAGTGGGAGGAAAGTGGGGACCCCGCACCGTTTACTGTATTTGCAAAAATAAATGAAGCAGAGCAAACAAATGAATTTGAAATACAAATCCCATTTTTACTCAGCTTCTTATCGTTCAACCAGTTTGAAGGTTCTGTAGAAGGTATGAACGACCTTCAAGAAGAGTATGAAGCCAAGTACGGTCCAGGCGATTATATACCGAATGTGACCTTGTTATTTTGGGTATTTCGTATTATGACAGGTATTGGTGGGGTTATGTTCTTACTAGGGTTATATGGCTTATACGCTTCAAAAGGTGAACGAATCGAACGACAAAAATGGTACCTAAAGATTATGCCATTTGCGATAATTTTACCATTTATTGCAAATACTTCTGGTTGGATTTTAACAGAAATGGGTAGACAACCGTGGGTTGTATTTGGTCTAATGAAAACGGAAGATGGAATATCACCATCAGTCACACCAAATGAGATGCTGTTTTCATTAATTTCCTTTACAACGATATATGCTATATTGGGTATTATTACGATTTACTTATTCGTGAAACATGTTAAGAAGAAAAATCATGATGATTTAGAAACAGATATAGCTAAAGATCCTTTTGATGAAGAAGGAGGTAAAGAAGTTGTCTCTTGATGAATTTTGGTTTATTTTAATTACATTTTTATTTGTCGGATTTTTCGTATTAGAAGGTTTTGATTTTGGAGTAGG
>JAPFCO010000085.1 GCA_026169505.1 Pseudogracilibacillus sp. | reverse complement strand
ACTGCTGATGGTGGTCTTGCTGGTGCTTATAATAGTAATGCGATACGAAAATTGCGTGAAACAATTCAAGAGCGACATACTTCACCGGAACAATTTACGGTAGTCGGAATCGGGCGTAAGGGTGTTGAATACTGTCAAAAAAATGACATATCCCTTGCAGAAACGATCATCGGATTAGAAGATCAACCGAAATATGCAGAAATCAAAGGTATCGCAAGTCGTGCAGTACAAATGTATGCTGACGAAGAAATTGATGAACTGATTATTATTTATAATCATTTTGTCAGTGCAATGACACAAGAAGTTCAACTGAATACACTTATTCCTGTATCAGACATTGATGCAGTGGAAGCGACAAGTAGCTATGAATATGAGCCAGATGAAGAACAGATTCTGAACGTACTTCTGCCTCAATATGCAGAGAGCCTCATTTATGGTGCGTTACTTGATGCAACAGCGAGCTTTCAAGCTGCGAGAATGACAGCAATGAATAGTGCAACTGATAATGCGGAGGATCTGATTGATGATCTTACATTATCCTTTAACAGAGCGCGCCAGGCTGCTATTACACAGGAAATCACCGAAATCGTTGGTGGAGCAGCTGCTCAAGAATAACAACAAAGTTGTATGAAGATATTTATGTTACGTTTACGATAAGTAAATCAATTTCACAATTATAAAAAACAGCTACGTCACTATAATATTGTAGTGATGTGGCAATGAACTAGTGTTATGAAATTGATTGAAGTAAATGAGAATGAAGTTAGGAGGGAAATCGATGGCAAAAGGTTATGTTACTCAAGTAATGGGACCAGTTGTAGACGTTAAATTTGAAGACGGACAACTGCCAGAAGTTTTTGATGCATTAAATATTGCAATAGAAGCAACAGATCTAACAGAAGCTAGAACATTAGCACTTGAAGTCGCATTACACTTAGGGGACAACTCTGTTCGTGCGGTTGCAATGTCCGGTACAGACGGATTGCAACGTGGAATGAAAGTATCAGGTACAGGTGGACCTATTTCAGTTCCAGTAGGTGATGTAACGTTAGGTCGTATGTTTAACGTATTAGGAGAGCCGATTGATTTAGGCGAAGATATGCCTGCTGAAACACAGTTAGATCCTATTCACCGTGAAGCACCAAAGTTTGAAGACTTAACAACAGATACTGAGATTTTAGAAACAGGTATTAAAGTAGTTGATTTGCTTGCACCATATATTAAAGGTGGAAAAATCGGTTTATTTGGTGGTGCGGGAGTAGGTAAAACAGTTCTTATCCAAGAGCTGATTAACAACCTTGCACTTGAACACGGTGGTATTTCGGTATTCGCTGGTGTTGGAGAGCGTACACGTGAAGGAAATGACCTTTATTTTGAAATGAAAGATTCTGGAGTTATCGATAAAACAGCGCTAGTATTCGGTCAAATGAACGAACCACCTGGTGCAAGAATGCGTGTAGCACTTACAGGACTTACAATGGCAGAGTACTTCCGTGATGAACAAGGTCAAGACGTACTATTGTTTATTGACAATATTTTCCGTTTCACTCAAGCAGGTTCAGAGGTATCGGCACTATTAGGTCGGATGCCATCTGCGGTTGGTTACCAGCCGACGCTTGCAACTGAGATGGGACAATTACAAGAACGTATTACATCTACTTCGAAAGGTTCTGTTACATCAATCCAAGCGATTTATGTACCAGCGGATGACTATACTGACCCGGCTCCGGCAACAACTTTCGCACACTTAGATGCAACAACGAACTTGGATCGTGGTCTTTCTGAGCAAGGAATTTACCCTGCGGTAGATCCACTTGCATCAACTTCACGTGCACTTGACCCTGAAGTTGTTGGAGAGGAACACTATGAAGTAGCAACAGCTGTTCAACGTACGTTACAACGTTACCGTGAATTACAAGATATTATTGCAATTCTAGGTATGGATGAGTTAGGTGATGAAGATAAATTAACGGTTGGCCGTGCGCGCCGTATCCAGTTCTTCTTATCACAAAACTTCCACGTTGCGGAGCAGTTTACTGGTCAGGAAGGTTCATATGTGCCTATTCAAGAAACAGTACAAGGATTCAAACAAATTCTTGAAGGAAAATATGATGACTTACCAGAAGACGCGTTCCGTTTAGTTGGACGTATTGAAGAAGTTATTGAAAAAGCGAAAAACTTGCAAGAAGCATAATATATGGATATAGAAAATGGGGATGGAAAGAGAATTCTTATCATCCCCACTATATTAGTTACGAAGTTTTATTAGGAGGTGTTTCGACTTGAGAACACTAACAGTAAGTGTAGTAACACCTGATGGAGAAGTGCTAGAAGATGATTACGAAATGGTTAGCTGTAAAGCAGAAAATGGTGAGTTAGGTATTTTGCCTGGCCATATTCCTTTAGTAGCCCCACTTACGATTAATGCCGTAAGATTAAAACGTGAGAATGACGAAGATATCATCGCAGTGAACGGTGGATTTTTGGAAGTTCGTCCTGATAAAGTAACGATTTTAGCTGAATCAGCTGAAAAAGCTACAGATATCGACGTGGAACGAGCGGAACAAGCCAAAACAAGAGCAGAACAATTACTTGAATCCAATGATTCAGATACAGATGAACTTCGTGCAAAATTAGCATTGCATCGCGCTATCAATCGAATCGATATTGCGAAAAAATAGAGTAAAAACCTCATTTGAACATGGATGAGGTTTTTATTTTTGTGGTTTTTATAAAATTGATGTTAGTGAAAGGAATTACATAGATTGCGATTTGGTGTAGGCTGTTTTCCCTTGCGGACCGTTGCTTTCCGCGGTGGCATGAAGAATTGGAGTTCATTCTTCGCATCTCAGCCGTTCGAAAGCGAGGAGTCGCTTCCTTTAGGGTCTTCAGACTCGTGGGACGGCTATTATCGTTCGTCCCATCGAGAACCATTTGCTTTCACACAGGAGTCAACGGTCCTCCGCTCCAAACAGCTAGCGTAAGTTGTGGTAGCTACCACCTAAATTAATTTATATTCTCCACATCAGCGTAGGAAAAACACGGAGACTCCTGTGGGAAAGCGGAGTGTTTTTCCGAAGCAATGTTGCATAGTTTGTTTTTAGTGATATGATTTTACTTTTCATAGCACAGCAGTTTATCTTACGATTTCCCTTACGTCTCAGTTTCCATCCACTATGATAATAAAAAAAGGAATGAGATGTGTAACAAGATGCTAAGATATCAACTGAACTGAATATACATTCATTTATATGATCAATACTTCTCATGTACATTTTATGACTCAAACGTTTTATTTTCGACAGATGTGTCAAAACAAGTAATTATTACCCAGGAAATATTTTATTTTAGGCAGTAAATCGACAGATATATCTCATGAAATAGGTAGTTGACATTTTATTTTGTTCATGACATGGTTACGATACAAATATGTTTAGATAAGGGGCGAAGAAAATGACGATCGGTTTTTATGGACTCATAAGCATTATGTCACATATTATATTTATTTATATTACTTGGACGGCAATGCAAGGAATAAATTTTGAACCTCTTGTCAGAAATAATAAAGTGAAAGAAGCGCGCATCATTATTATTTTCATCGCAATTGTCGTTGGAGCAGGAGTAAGTAATTTTGTTTTAGATATCATCAGATGGTGTCAAGATTTAGTATATTTATTTTATTGAAAAAAACCTCGAAATTTGAGTTCATTTAACTCGTTTAAATACTTCCCTAAAGTCGATACTAATAGTAACGATGAGGGGGAGTATTTTTATGAGAAAAATAACAGTAATGCTTTTGTCATTAAGCATATTTTTTCAAATGAATGTGAAAGCAACATCAGAGCATGATATCACAATACTAATGGAAACGATTGCAGACTTTGATGTAGAGGTTGCGGAGTGGGAAGTTACCCAAATAGTAAAGATGTCTCCAGAAGAGGCCGAACAAATACTTCTACAAATGGACGATGATTATGTTATAATGAAAGAGTTGGGAGAACACTCAAAGATATACAGTGGACAACCTAAAAACAAGCTTGCCTCCATTGATCAGCAGATACGCATTGTAGAGCAAGCTGGAAGAAGCACATTACAAATGACCCTATCTTCTAATCAATGGAATGAGCAAGTTGAACAATATTACAAATTATTGACAACTAACTTACAAAATGTTGTAAATTTAAATGAGATTAGATCTTACACTTGTGTTAAGGTCTTGGATAGTGATATAATAATTAATGGTTTACTAAATGACGAATTTTGGAGTAAATTGAAAGTTGTACATAAAAGTGAACAAAAAGAAACATTACAACATTCAATATATGAAAAAGAAATAATAGGTTATACACCATTGTTTCAACAAGAAATGATTGTAAATAATGACGCAATAAATATGCAGATGATGATAAAAAATACGAGAAAAAATAAAAAACAACTTATTATTGGCACGCCAGTTATATTAAATGAATATTAATATACTGAACAGAAATTGAAGGAGAATCGACAGATGGATAAAATTGTTGTAAAAGGCGGCAAAAAATTAAGCGGTAGTGTGAAGGTTGAAGGTGCTAAGAATGCAGTATTACCTGTATTAGCTGCAAGTTTAATTGCAAGCGAAGGGAAAAGTGTTATTCATGATGTACCAACTTTAGATGATGTATATACAATCAATGAAGTATTACGTAACTTACATGCAAAAGTTAAATTCAAAAACAATCAAGTAACAATAGATGCAACGAATAAATTAGCAACAGAGGCTCCATTTGAGTATGTACGTCAAATGCGCGCATCCGTCCTTGTCTTAGGACCAATATTAGCACGTTATGGTCATGCGAAAGTAGCAATGCCGGGTGGTTGTGCAATTGGAACACGTCCAATTGATCTCCATTTAAAAGGTTTTGAAGCAATGGGCGCTAAAGTTAATACTGGTAATGGGTTTGTTGAAGTGAGTGTAGATGGAAGACTTCAAGGTGGAACAGTATATTTAGACGTGGCAAGTGTTGGAGCGACAGAAAACATTATGATGGCAGCAACACTGGCAGAAGGTAAAACAGTTATTGAAAACTCTGCAAAAGAACCTGAAATAGTAGATTTAGCTAATTATTTAAATAAAATGGGTGCTAAAGTTGTCGGTGCTGGTACAGAGACAATTCGTATTCAAGGTGTCGAAAAACTTCACGGTGCAGAGCATACTATTATTCCAGACCGTGTTGAAGCTGGAACATTCATGGTTGCAGCAGCGGTAACTAATGGAGATGTGTTGGTTGAGAATGTTTTAACGGAACATTTACGTCCAGTCATTGCAAAATTGCGTGAAATGGGTGTAGAAATTATCGAAGAGGATAATGGTGTTCGTGTAATAGGACCAGAGAAATTAATATCAACAGATATTAAAACATTACCACATCCAGGTTTCCCAACAGATATGCAATCACAAATGATGGTAGCAATGTTAGGAGCAGAAGGAACGAGTGTACTAACAGAAACAGTTTTTGAAAATCGTTTCATGCATGTCGAGGAATTCCGTCGCATGAATGCTAAAATGAAAATCGAGGGCCGCAGTGTGATCGTTGAAGGATTGAACACTCTACAAGGAGCACAAGTGCAGGCAACTGATTTACGTGCAGCAGCAGCGCTTATCTTAGCTGGTTTATGTGCAAATGGCATCACAGAAGTAACAGAGCTACGTCACTTAGACCGTGGTTATGTTGATTTCGCTGAAAAGTTAGCAGGTCTAGGGGCAGATGTCACTCGAGTTAATGCAGAAAAAGAAGCAGACAAGGAAAAAGTGATTCATTTAGATTTTGAACCAAAAAATATTGCATTAAAACTTTCATAAGTGAGTCAATTAAAACTAAAACAGATAGGGGTTTCTACCTCTGTCTGTTTTTTCTTATGAGAAAAAGGCAGGTATATCTAATAGGGTCGCGTCATATAATGAATTATCGTCGTGGAACTAGATTCATATATAGGAGGAGATACGATCAAAAAACAGCGAATCATCCATCGTTATAGCAATCGTCGTCATGTACATGCTCCGAAAATGACTGGGCTCATTGTCGCAATACTAGGGTGTATTATGATCGTGATACCGACATTGATTGTGAAGTTGCCTTTTGGGTCTGCTCCTGAAGCCATTGTTGAAAGTGAAGAAGTATCAGTTGATCTCGAAGCGTCGCTTGAGAATGAGTCAATTGAGGTCACGGTGCAACGAACGGATTCAGAGGAAGTAGAGAATGTTCCTTTAGAACAATATGTCGTTTCTGTCGTCGCTTCGGAAATGCCTGCAGAATTTGCGGATGAAGCATTAAAAGCGCAAGCAGTCGCAGCTCGTACATATATTATCCATCATTTGCAGCAACAAGATGATGAGGCAGTCATCACTGACTCGACAGAACATCAAGTATATAAGAATGAAGCGGAATTACAGGAATCATGGGGAAGCGACTTCCATTGGAAAATGGAGAAAGTAACCGCAGCTGTTTTGGCGACAGAAGGAGAAATAATTACGTATGAAGAGGAACCGATAACTCCAACCTTTTTTTCCATGAGTAATGGTTATACGGAGGATGCAGAGAATTATTGGGGAAATGCTTTGCCTTATTTGAAAAGTGTTGAAAGTAAATGGGAAGAATCTCATCCCGATTTTATGGAACAAACGGTATTTACCTTTGCTGATTTAAGCGAAAAACTAGGGATCCCTTTGCAAATTGGCGAAGAAGTTGCGATTACGATGTCGCGAACGAAAAGTAATCGGGTCGCTCAATTACAAGTGAATGATCAATCTTTCTCAGGTAAAGATGTCCGAGATAAATTAGCTCTACGTTCGAATGACTTTTCGATTAAACAACAGAATGACCATTTTATTTTTACAACGAAAGGTTATGGGCATGGGGTTGGGATGAGTCAGCACGGTGCAAACGGAATGGCGGAAGAAGGCAAGTCTTATCAAGATATACTACATTATTATTATCAAGATGTTGATATCGACTTGCTATCAGATGCGGTGCCAACACTTGTGAGTAAATGAACGGTTCACCAAATAATAAAAAATAGATAGGGCATTAATTGCTCTATCTATTTTTTTGTTGTAGATGATATTGAAAAATACTATTAGCGATATTTGTATTAATCAGACCGTCATGTTGCAAGAGGACTTTAAGCATCCGGGAAAATGAAAACTGGATCGTTGAAATAGCGACAACGCCAACTTCCAGTTCTTTGATAAATCCACAATATGTATGAAAACCGATCGTCGTTCCACCATGTTGAATGATTGGATATGTCGTCCATTTTGGCGTATCGATCATCCAACAAAGTGCACTGTCAAAACCTTTCATCGCTTTAATATGTTGACTTTGATGAGAAAGGGTAATACTATCTGCAAGTGCTGTCTCCTTCATTCCCATTTGAAATTGGAGATAAGTGAGCATGTCATGCATCGTACTTTTTAATCCACCGGCAGGATTAAGCCCATGAATTTCTAATGGTGGAATGTGTTCTCCCTTTTT
>JAPFCO010000254.1 GCA_026169505.1 Pseudogracilibacillus sp. | reverse complement strand
GATTTGTAAATGGACTGATTGGATTGGTTGCTGGCGTAGCGACAATTGCTTGGGACGTTGGAGTTGTATCTGTATCCGCAATAATTCCTGATCCAATCGAACCAACATTTTTAAGGAATAAAGCAGACGAAACATTTGATGAATATAAAGAAGCTGCGATACAATTAGTTCAAGATCCGATGAGTGTCGTGGAACTCGTCGCACAAACAGTAAATGATACGATCGAACATGAAGGACTCCCATATCTGACAGGTGAAACATTAACTGCATTTATACCAGCATCAATGGGTGTAAAAGTAGTTAAGGGTGCTTCGAAGGTAAAAGGACCAGGAAAAACGAACGTAAATAATTCCTTTTACAGCAAAGAATTTTACCAAGGAAAGATAGATGCAGCTAAAGCAGGCCTAGCAGATATGAAAGTGCCGGTGTTTACTAAAGAGAAACTTTCAACAGGTTCAACCGATATTCCAGCATTTGGGATGGAAACGAAACGGTTGAGTGAAGTGCACCCGCAGATGTTTAAGGGGAAGGGTGCGGGAAAAGGTATTACTTTTAAAGAGGGATATGATCTACATTTAATAGAGGTAGAAGCTATAGTCAGAAAGAAAAACAAAGGAATTGTAGGGGGACATAATTTGATAGAATTTGAAAAGGCTTTTATTGAAAAAGGCTGGGATTTGCAAAAATGTATTATATCCAAAAGACAACACCCTAAAATTGAAGGTATTTATGAAATTGAATACGGGTTACCTGCATTAAATAGAGAAGGAAATATAATAACCGGTGAACTAAAGAAAATTCGAACCCCAAAAACTGTTTATGATCCAAAAGTAATTTCAGATGAACAAATGTTAAAGTGGGGTGAGGAAGCAATGAAGAATGGTGAAGTAGTTGGAAGAAAGATAACAGGTATATCTGAAAACGGCGTAAAATTTGAAGGGTATATTGATGAAATGACGGGAGAAGTTACAAATTTCTTCCCAACTTTAAATAATAGTTAGTTTGGAGAGTGAAAAGATGGAAGATGAGAATAAGGAATTAGTCAATTATTTCTTTCGGGTTATGGGAGATGAAAGACTTTTGACCGTGTTAGAAAAGTATTCAAATGGAGAAGGATACGGCATAGAACATGTGTGGTGTGTTTTTGCTGACGACTATGAAGAATGGGAGGAAGATTATTTTGGCAATGAAGGGATAGCCTTTTATTTCGATTATCCCGCTGTAGAAGAAGATGAAGAAGTAATATTGGACTATGAAACTTTATATACATATTTAAAGGAAATTGCAGATGGCTATTTAATTAGACACCCAGAAAATAGGTTGGAAATTAAAACTTATATGAAAAAAATCAAAGAAAAATATATGATAAAGTAATAATATTAAAATGCATTATATTATTGAGAGGATTTAGTTCTTTCAAGACTTTTTCTTATACAAATATTAAACATTTAGAAATAAAGACATGTCAGTAGTTAAAGAGATGTAGGAGACAAACATGGACCTTGATTGGCTAATTACCTCTCAAGGTTTTTGTTTACCCAAATGAATTGATTCAATAGATTCTTTAATCATTTGGGTGGAGTTGGCCAATATAATTTAAAAGTTAAGTTAGGAGAGTAATTTGAAATGAAAATTATTAATCATGAATTATTTGGAAAACTTGAATATAAAAACAACATTTGGAGAGGGAAAATAACTATTACAATGTTTAATTTGGAAAAAGAAATACTATTAACTGTTGATGCACATGAAAGTGCTGACTTTTCAAATGTACAGAGAGAAGCCTTTCTAAATTTTTTACAAGGTATGAAAGATCTAATAAATGAAGTAGAACAGCAAGTATATGATTACTATAATGAGAACTATGAAGAGTATAGAGATATGTTATGTTGATTTAGATGATGAATACTATGTATTTTTCAATGATAAAGATTTAATATGTAGCTTTATTGATCACTTTAGTCCGGATGAATATTATATAATTAATCGAATAAAGATATTTGTGAAATCAAATCAAATAATAGGCTTTGCCATATCTAATCTAAGTAGTAAAGAAATAGAAATGTTGAAATCTGTGTGATTCATAGTCTATTTTTCTAGATTATGTGGTAGTTATAAAAAGCATATGCGATAAACAGAGTCAATAACGACTTTGTTTGATGTTGTTCGTTTTCGGGATTTTGTTGAAAAAATTAGTGCCTAATAACTGTACAGATATAACTTTCTAAACTTTTGAAAGTATAATCAAAGGATTGCCCGCAAGGAGTGTATTACTTTTATAACTGAGTACTCTACAAGGAATTTATTGTTAATACGGTGTTCATTAATAAAATCAGTAATTATTCATAAGGTTTGCTATTGCAGTACCTATGGTTTAGTAAAAGGGATACTTACAAGCACGTATATTTCACCCGAAATATACGTGCTTGTAATGGGTAAAAGAATTACTGGAAACCATGGATCAAATTCAGATTGATCTAGTGAAAGGATTTGTAAATGGACTGATTGGATTGGTTGCTGGCGTAGCGACAATTGCTTGGGACGTTGGAGTTGTATCTGTATCCGCAATAATTC
>JAPFCO010000110.1 GCA_026169505.1 Pseudogracilibacillus sp. | reverse complement strand
GTGTTGCATCAAGGTGCCGTTTTTGCTGAGGGTAATATTGGCGATATTGAATCCAATCCAGAAGTAATTGAAATATATCTAGGTGTAGAAAGTTAAGAGAGGAGCGTGATTCGATTGCTAGATGTAAATAACTTTACGACAGGTTATAATAAAATCACGATCATAAGAGATGTTTCGATCCATGTAGAAACAGGTAAAATTATTTCTATTATTGGTCGAAACGGTGTAGGTAAAAGTACTTTAATGAAAGGAATTATGGGGATTTTACCACCAAATACCGGTACAATCACTTTAAATAATAAAAACATTACTAAAGCAAAAACATACACAAGAGCCAATTTAGGAATTGGCTATGTACCACAAGGACATGGAGTGTTTCCAAATTTAACGGTGGAAGAAAACATTCGCATGGGTGAGTCGATAAGTAAAGGAAGAAAGAGTAGTGATTTTGAAGTAATTTATAACTTTTTTCCACGGATAAAAGAACGCCTAAATCAAAAGGCAGGCACATTAAGTGGTGGTGAACGTGCACAGTTATCTATCGGTAGGGCTTTAATTGGTCAACCAGATTTACTTATTCTTGATGAGCCATCCGAGGGAATTCAACCCAATATCATTTTAAGTATTGGCGATATTATTAAACAGATTAATAAGGAACTGGGTTTAACCGTTTTACTTGTTGAACAACATATCGGTTTAATCAAAAGTCTAGCAGATACATGCTATGCAATGGATAAAGGTAGCATTGTCGGAGAACATGCTGCTGATGAACTTACTTCCGAATTGATCCAAAAATATTTATCCGTTTAATTAATCTAAAGGGAGTTGTTGAAAATGAAGGAAATAAAACAAACAGGAAAACATAGTTATGTATTTAGTCGTTACGTAGATCCGATTGCTACAGTAAAACCAGGAGAAGAAGTAACGATCTATACGGATGATGCGTTTGAAAATAAAATTACGAAGGAAACGGATGTACCTTCAGAAATATTAGGGAAGTATTTAAATCCACAAACAGGCCCTATTTATATTGAAGGGGCTGAACCAGGGGATACATTAGTTGCTCATATTATAGATATTCAACCAACAAGAGATTGGGCTGTAAGTATTTTAAACCCTTACTTTGGCGGATTGACGGCAACTCCAGTAACTCGGATGTTACATGAACCGCTTCCTGAGAAAGTATGGATTTATAAACTTATAGATGGCATGTTAGTAAATAATACACAATTAAGTTTTCCTTGGAAGCCATTTATGGGAACAATCGGAACTGCTCCAGATCTAGAAGCAGTGTCTGCATTGACGCCTGCAGAGCATGGAGGAAATATGGATGTGCCAGATGCAAAACCAGGAAACTCTGTGTACTTACCAGTAAATGTGCCAGGTGCTTATTTCTATACAGGTGATTGTCACGCCGGGCAAGGTGAAGGGGAGTTATGTGGTGTTGCGATGGAGATTTCTGGAAAAGTTACGCTAAAATTCGAATTGATTAAAGGGAAATCGATTAACTGGCCACGAATTGAAAGTCCTACAGAATTAATGGCTGTCGGAAGTGCTAGACCAATGGAAGATGCAGCAAGAATCGCTTATGCGGAACTAATTGAGTGGATGATCGAGTTAGGTTGGGATCAATTGGAAGCATATCAAGCATTAACCCAAATTGGTAAGTTATATGTTGCGAATATGGTTGATACAAATTATTCCTTAGTAGCAAAAATTGAAAAAAAATACGCCTTTATCGATAAAGATTAAATGATAGAGTGAATGTCATCATTACTCACATTAGCCATGTCCCTACAACATGCAGGTAAGAAAGATTCAATGAAACTACATATTGTAGGGACGTCGTGCTAAATTCGTATGATGACATTCGCTAGATAATCGAAAATATAAAAAGATACTTTACTGGAGGTACTTTATGCATATTTTAATAGCTCCAGACTCATTCAAGGGGAGTGCATCGGCAGAAAAGGTTGGGAAAATTATTAGTGAAGCAATTATAACTGAAATTCCAAGTTCAACTGTAGATGTAGTACCGATGGCCGATGGAGGCGAAGGAACGATCGATGTTTTATTACATGCTTCGGAAGGGAAAAGAGTCAATGTTTATGTGAAGAATGCGATAGGAGAGGAAGTTGAAACGATATATGGAGTGCTCCATGATAATGAAACAGTTGTTATTGAAGTCGCATTGATTGCAGGATTCAATTCTATCTCACAACAATATCGGGACCCATTTTCATTAACGACATACGGAGTTGGTGAATGTATTATCCATGCATTGGATCATGGCTATCGTAAATTTATATTTTGTTTAGGTGGAAGTGCAACGAATGATGGTGGTATGGGGATGTTACAAGCACTTGGCGTCATTTTTAGCAATAAAGACGGTAAGAAGCTATCTCCTCTGCCGGCTTTAATGGATACGATTGATAGTGTCGATTATAGTCAGATAGACCAGCGATTATGTGAGTCATCTATTTCGATTGCAAGTGATGTAGTAAATCCTTTATATGGCAGAAATGGGGCGACATATATATTTGGCCCCCAAAAGGGTGTATTAGAAAACGAACTTGAGATGTTAGATCAAAAGTTAAAACATTATTCCAGATGTATTGAAGACTATTTAAAAAATGAATTTCATCTTATACCCGGAGCAGGAGCAGCCGGTGGATTAGGATTTGCGCTATTAACGATCGGTGCAAAGATGGAATCTGGTGCAGAATTAATTGCGAATCGACTCGGGATTGATGAAAAGTTAGCAACTAGTGATTGGGTTATTACAGGGGAAGGTAGAACAGATGAACAGACATTACAAGGAAAGTTACCTTTTATTATCGCAAGTATGGCGAGAGAACGTCAAGTTCCGAACCTGTTAATTTCAGGTTCATTGGAAGGGGATCTAGACTCGTTATACGATGTGTTTGATAGTATTCATTCGATCGCTAATGGACCATTAAGTTTAGAGGAGTCCATTCAACATACAGAAGCGTTACTTTATCACAGGATGAGAAATATTGCTCGATTATTAAAGCACGCTGTTGTTGAATAGTTAAAAAATGAGATTCACTCGTTAAACGTTGGTGAATCTCATTTGTATAACTGTTACTTAACGCATTGTGATGAAAGAAGCAATCGAGCATACTTCGTATTTTGTTGATCAATGTAAGGCTTCCTTAGCAAAAAAACTGGCACATATGTGTGCGGACGAAAACATTTACTAGGTTTCAAAAACGTTTAACAAAGGAGAATGAATGTGAGAACATCTTTGTTGTATGGGCAAGATGACATAATGATTGACTTGCCTGATCAAGCATTGGTAATAGAGCCTGTCGATTTACCAGGTATTCCGGATGACGTTCAAGCGATTGGTAAAGCACTTCGTGACCCCATTGGGACTTCATCATTACATACGATGGTGCGAGCCGATCAAACCGTTGCAATAGTCATTAGCGATATTACAAGACCAACACCGAACCATATTTTAGTACCAGCAATTATTAATGAGTTACATCATGTCCCATTAGAGAACTTTGTCATTATTAATGGGACAGGTACACATCGTGATCAGACGAAGGAAGAGTTTGAACAAATGTTAGGCAAATGGATTGTAGCAAATATTAAGATTGTCAACAATCATTGTCATGATAAAGATACATTAGTGAATGTAGGAAGAAGTGAATATGGTTGTGATATTTACTTGAATAAAGATTATGTAGAAGCAGATT
>JAPFCO010000218.1 GCA_026169505.1 Pseudogracilibacillus sp. | reverse complement strand
GTAAATATTATGAGTGAGCATTGCACTTTTTCATTAAAAACGATACGATAAAAGGGCATATAATTGAATTTTATAGGTGGGATAATAAATGACGAAAAAGATAAGGGTAGGTATTATTGGTTACGGGAACTTAGGTAGAGGAGCGGAAGCAGCGATTGCGCAACAGCCAGATATGGAGTTAGTTGCAGTGTTCTCGCGTCGTGGAGCTGTTGATACGATTGATCCAGAGGTAGCTTCCGTACATATTGATGAAGTGGATAAATTTCAGGATAAAATAGATGTGATGTTATTATGTGGTGGTTCTGCGACTGATTTACCAGAGCAGACGCCCCAGTATGCTGAAATCTTTCATACAGTTGATAGTTTTGATACACATGCGAAGATTCCGGAATATTTTGCATCAGTAGACAAGGTGTCACAAGCAAGTAAAAAGGTGAATATTATTTCGGTTGGTTGGGATCCGGGTTTGTTTTCTGTAAATCGTGTGATGGCGGAAGCGGTACTAGCTGAAGGGAATACATACACGTTTTGGGGGAAAGGTTTGAGTCAAGGTCATTCAGATGCGGTTCGTCGTGTAGAAGGTGTCAAAGCGGGCGTTCAATATACACTTCCATCTGAGGAAGCGATGGATAAAGTGCGACAGGGTGAGAATCCTGAATTAGCGACAAATGAAAAGCATAAGCGAGAATGTTATATTGTGCTTGAAGATGGTGCTGATGCAGAAGAAGTCACGACTACAATTAAGACAATGCCAAATTACTTTGATGAATATGACACAACGGTGCATATTATTAGCGAGGAAGAATTGGCTCGTGATCATCAGAAGATGCCTCATGGTGGATTTGTCATCCATAGTGGCAAGACTGGAGCGGGACATAATCAAATTGTCGAATATAGTTTGAAATTGGAAAGCAATCCAGAATTTACGTCGAGTGTGCTGGTCAGTTATGCGCGTGCTGCCCACCGTTTAGCACAAGAGGGTCAGTTTGGTGCGAAAACAGTGTACGATATTGGACCTGGTTATATTCATCCGGCAAGTCCAGCTGATTTGAGGAAGAAATATTTATAAGTTATGTGAAAACCGATAGGCTGGGGCTAACCAATCCTAGTTGGTTAGCCTTATCCGTATGTTAGAATCGTTAATCAATTCCATCATACTGGTTTATCGCTACATCATTATAAAATGTAGCTGCAAGGTCAAAGTAGGAAGATTCTTTAGTCCATGATCTTTTTACAAAAAGTTAACAAGAATCGAATGTTAATCAGCACATGTTTTGTGCTAGAGACAGATTAGTTTAGGAGAAAAAAATGGAAAACTTTTTTAAATTAAAAGAAGCGGGAACAGATGTTAGAACAGAAATATTAGCGGGCATGACAACTTTCTTGACGATGGCATATATCGTTGTAGTAAACCCAGCAATTTTATCAGCTGCGGGAGTTCCGTTTAATCAAGTCTTTATTGCGACGGTTGTCTCTGCGGTTGTTGGGACATTAATTATGGCGCTTTGGGCAAATTACCCGATTGCGATTGCACCTGGCATGGGGATGAATGCTTATTTTGTCAGTGTCGTTGCAACTCAAGGTGTGACATATCAGGTTGTTTTCGGTGCGGTATTATTTGCAGGTATTATCTTTTTATTATTAACGTTTACGAAATTCCGTGAGTTATTGATCAAATCAATTCCAGCTCCTTTGAAATTTGGAATAACTGCAGGAATTGGTTTGTTTATTGCTTTTCTAGGTTTACAAATGTCTGGAATTGTCGTAGGAAATCCGGATACGTATGTTGCGTTTGGTGATGTGCGTAATCCGGAAACATTGCTAGCGATTGTAGGTTTGTTTATTACGTTAATTTTAGTCGTCCGTAATGTAAAAGGTGCATTATTTATTGGGATGTTTATTACAGCGGTCATTGGTTTTTTCACGGGCATGCTGCATCTTGATGGTTTTGTTTCAGCTCCACCAGCACCAATTATTTTTGATTTGGATCTTGGGGGAGTATTTACTCATTCGCTTTACACAGTTGTGTTTGCGTTTTTACTCGTCACAATATTTGATACGACGGGGACGATGATTGGTGTGGCGGAACAGGCTAATTTGATGAAAGACGGTAATTTACCACGTGCAAAGGCAGCATTAACGGCGGATGCTGTGGCAACGACGGTTGGAGCAACGTTAGGTTCGACTCCTTCAAGCGCATATGTAGAATCCACGTCTGGAGTAGCAGTTGGTGGAAGAACGGGCTTGACAACAGTTGTTGTGGCGATTTTATTTTTAATTACCTTATTTTTCAGTCCGATTGTGGCGGCGATTTCTTCCTTATCGGCAATTACAGCACCAGCGCTAATTATCGTTGGTAGTTATATGATGGCTGGATTAGCTCATATTGAATGGAAAGAATTTGATGAAGCATTTCCTACGTTTGCAGTCGTGTTAACAATGCCTTTAACTTCAAGTATTGCCACGGGAATTGCGGTAGGATTTATTCTTTATCCTATGTTAAAAGTAGCAAGTGGTAAAGGAAAAGAAGTGCATCCAATTTTATATGTCTTTGGTGTGATATTTGTATTACAAATGATCTTCTTCCCGGGGCATTAGGGGAGGTAAGAGGAAGCTCTAGCATATGCTGGGGTATTTTCATAAAAGATTGTTGAATAACGCTCTAAAAGGTCCATCCTAGTATAAGATTAAGATAGAAGTCTATGAAACGATGTAGATGAGTGATTAACCGATGTTCATGAGTGATTAATGTTCTACATCAGCTAGGTGATCCCATCTTTCTCGACTTTTCTACCGATTTTATATAATTGGTTGACAATCATTTCGAACAACAGTATAGTTATATTTACAATTAAATGAAAAGTTTATTCTTATCCAGAGAGGTGGAGGGACTGGCCCTTTGAAGCCTCGGCAACAGACTTATGAAGTACTGTGCCAATT
>JAPFCO010000382.1 GCA_026169505.1 Pseudogracilibacillus sp. | reverse complement strand
ATCTTAGTAGATAACTACGAAAATGTTAACGTTAAGATGAGTCGTACAAAAGACACGACAAGGAGTTTGAATCAACGAACAAATGAGGCGAATGCTTGGAGTGCCGATTATTTCTTGTCGATTCATTGTAATTCTTTTAATGGCTCTGCTCAGGGGTATGAAGATTATATTCATAGTAGTTTATCCGACGGCTCTACAACAGCTAAATACCGGGATACGATGCATGCAGCGATTATTAAAGTGAACGAACTTCGCAACCGTGGAAAGAAAAAGGCAAACTTCCATGTTTTACGTGAGTCGACAATGCCGGCACTTTTAACAGAAAATGGATTTATCAATAATAAACATGATGCTTCCCTCATGAAAAAGTCATCCTGGCGTGAGAAAGTAGCACAAGGACATGTGAATGGTCTAGCAAAAGCATTTAACCTCCGCCGTAAGCAACCCGATACTGGATCAATTTATAAGGTAATCGCCGGTTCTTTCAAGAAAAAAGATAACGCAAAAAAGCTTATTGCCACCCTGAACAAAAAAGGCATCAATTCCTTTATTGCACCCGCCACCATTTCCGGTGAAACTTGGTATCGTGTGCAGGCTGGAGCATTTACAAAAAGAAAAAATGCAGAAAAACGTCTGGAAGCTGTCAAACATGCGGGATTTAAAGATGCTTATATTCTTACTGACGAAGCCAATGTGAACAACGATGGCGGATATGCTATCTTAGGTCAAACGTATTTATCTCCACATCATATGAATCAGTATGTGAAAGAAATCAATGCAGATGCGATTGAACTGGGTCAGTACTATTTAACGTTTGGAGCGTATTATGGAATTAGAGGTGATATCGCCTTTGCCCAAGCGATGCACGAGACAGATTATTTTCGATTCACCGGTGTCGTCAAAACGGAGCAAAATAACTTTGCCGGTATCGGCGCAACAGGACCGGATAACCCTGGAGCAAGCTTTGATACACCAAGAGATGGTGTACTTGCTCACCTTCAACATTTATACGCATACGCCACTAATGAGCCTTTACCAAAAGAATACCCATTAATTGATCCTCGATTTGATCTTGTAGACCGAGGTTCTGCCCCTACTTGGGTAGATTTAAACGGTAAATGGGCTGTACCAGGTGATAACTATGGGCAATCTATCTTAGGGTTATATGAGAAAATGGTCAAATCTACTATTCAACATCTGGAGGAAGTTTTGGAAGATATAAAAGGATAATGTACTTTTGACACCTATCCCTGGGTGTGATCCAGGGATAGGTTATTATTTTTTTAATGTTTCCGACAAAACTTTACATAAAAGATGATTTTTCCACAATTCACTTGACTGTGGAAGATTAATAATGTATTCTTTTTTAGAAAAGTTAAGGATGCAGTGAACATTTGGAGACTATACTGAATCAACACGATTTCAAATGAAGGCGTGTTCATTTTGGTATGTTTTTTTGTCTGCTTATATTAAGAATAGAACTCATTTTATATAACATAATAGTACAATCAGGTCTTGTCATTGCCAATTTAATTCTTGACTTAATTTTCATCACTGAAAGGAGAAGATGTATATAACATCGTAAAAAAACACTTCATTTATTCATATTGCATTTTTTCAAAACTTAATACAATTAAGGAGCATAAATATGTTTAATTTATTCAAGCCTGCACCACATAAGGAAAGGCTACCTGATGAGAAAGTTGACTCGGAATATAAAAAACTCAGATTCCAAGTATTTATGGGAATCTTTATCGGTTATGCAGCATATTATCTTATTCGAAAAAACTTTTCTCTTGCAATGCCTTATTTAACGGAACAGGGTTTTACAAAAGGCGATTTAGGGCTGGCATTGTCTGCTATATCTATCGCTTACGGTATAAGTAAATTTGTAATGGGAACGGTATCAGACAGGAGTAATGCCAGATATTTTTTAACAGCAGGATTGATTTTATCTGCTATTATTAATTTATTAATGGGATTTGTTCCATTCTTTACATCAACAATCGCAATCATGTTTGTGATGCTCTTTTTAAATGGATGGGTTCAAGGTATGGGGTGGCCTCCATCAGGTCGTGTTCTCGTTCACTGGTTTAGTGTAAATGAACGAGGGAATAAAACAGCGATATGGAACGTCGCACATAATGTTGGTGGCGGATTAATGGCACCGATTGCTATTGCTGGGGTTTCTATCACCACAACTTATTTTGGAGCAAACTTTATAGGTTATGAAGGTGTATTTATTTTACCTGCATTAGTTGCAATCGTTGCAGCAATCATTACCTTCATGCTCATGCGCGATACACCTCAATCAATGGGGTTACCTCCTATTGAAGAATATCGTAACGATTACCCTACTGATTCAAAAGAAACGTATGAAGAAGAATTAACGACAAAAGAAATTTTATTTAAATATGTATTGAATAATAAATGGGTTTGGGCAATTGCAATTGCTAATATTTTTGTTTATTTCGTCCGTTACGGTGTACTTGACTGGGCACCAGTATATTTAAGTGAGGAAAAAGGATTTGATATGGAATCATCCAGTGTTGCCTATTTCCTTT
>JAPFCO010000172.1 GCA_026169505.1 Pseudogracilibacillus sp. | reverse complement strand
TCGCATCTGACGGACTTCGTCAACGATAATTTGCGCTTCTTCGCGTGCATTTTGTAAAGCTTTTTCAGCTTTCTCTTCCGCCTTTTTGTATAATTGATCTCTTTTTGCTTGAAAGTCACGCCATTCCTGTTGTAATTCCTCATGCATTACTTCACTTTTTTGCATTAATCCTTTCGTTTCTAGTAGTTCTTTTTCAGCTGTCTTTTTACTATCTTCCAAAGCCGCAATCATATTCTCAACATTTTTCGAATCGACACCAACATAACTTTTCGCATGATGAATAATAGCTGGATTCAGTCCTAATCTTTCGGATATTTCAAAAGCATTACTTCTACCAGGAACACCCATTAATAAACGATAAGTTGGGCGTAATGTCTCAACATCAAATTCGACAGATGCGTTCATCACAGACTCCCGGTTATATCCATACGCTTTTAGTTCTGGATAATGTGTCGTTGCAATGACTCTTGCTTGATGATCAATCACTTTATCTAAGAGTGACATCGCCAATGCTGCTCCTTCTTGAGGATCTGTGCCCGCTCCTAATTCATCAAATAAAACGAGTGATTGTTCATCTACTTGTTCCATAATGTGTACAATATTCGTCATATGAGAGGAAAAGGTACTTAAATTTTGTTCAATTGATTGTTCATCACCGATATCTGCAAACACTTGCTTGAAAACGGCTAATTCACAGCCATCAAGTGCAGGTACTTGCAGTCCGGATTGAGCCATGATCGTACATAAACCTATCATTTTCAATGTAACAGTTTTACCACCAGTATTTGGTCCGGTAATGACGATGGCATGGAAGTCTTCCCCAATTTCAATGTCATTGGCAACAACTTCTGCTTTATCGATGAGCGGGTGGCGTGCTTGAGTCATCTTAATGATGCCATCCTCATTTAATATCGGCTTAGCTGCTTTCATTTTTACCGCTAAATGAGCCCTAGCGAAGATAAAGTCTAATTGTGCAATTACTTGTAGATTGAACTTTAATTGCTCTGCATGTTCAGCGATCTCATGCGTTAGCTTTTGTAAGATGATGTCAATTTCTTGCTTCTCTTTTAGGAATGCCTGTTGTAGCTGGTTATTCAATTCAATAATTGCCCGTGGTTCCATAAATAATGTCTGCCCTGAAGAAGATTGATCATGAACAATACCACCAATAGATCCTCGATATTCAGCTTTTACTGGAAGTACATAGCGATTGTTTCGGATTGTGACGATTGTGTCTGATAACATCGCACTTTTTGATTTCGTTAATTGGTTTAGTCGTTCCCTTATACGAGCTTCGTGTGTACGAATAGATTGTCTAGTTGACTTTAATGCTGGTGACGCATCATCAACGATGTCCCCGTATTCATCCATTTTTGATGAAATTAACCGCTCCAAATGACGTAATGGGATGAGTCCTTCCATAATTACTTGTAAGAGCTGGACATCTTCCTGAATTGATTCAATAAATTGTTTTACATTTCTCCCACAGTAAAGTACTTGAGCGATCTGCATACATTCTTCCGTGGCCAAGATACTACCAATCTCACTACGCTTCACACTGCTCGTTATATCAACAATATGTGAAAAAGGTACTGTTTTATCTTGTCTTAATATATGCAATGCTTCATCTGTTTCATCTTGTAATTTCTGTACATCCGCAAGCATTGTTTTTGGTGTAATTGTTTTTGCACGTTCTCTTCCAACAACTGTTGCTGCTTCACCTGTAAGTAAATTAATTATTTTATTAAATTCTAACACATTTAATGTTCGTTCATTCATCCTGCTATCTCCTTGTAATCGGATTATTTATTACGATTCAAGAATGCTAATAATGCATCTTTATTCCATGTATTAAGAACTGTATTTGGCTTTAACCATGCTTTATTCGCCACTTTCACTCCATACTCCATATGTTCGAGCATTGTTGTCCTATGTGCATCCGTATTAATCGCAACTGTCACACCTGCTTCTTCCGCCTGCTTAAGCCAATGTGGTGCTAAATCAAATCGTTGTGGATTAGCATTTAATTCTAAGACGGTATTTGTTTTCCTCGCTAACGAAATCAATTGCTCAACGTTTACATTGTACCCTTCGCGGCGTCCAATGATTCGTCCTGTTGGATGAGCAATAATATCGACATATGGATTGTGCAATGCCGTTTCTATACGATGCATAATTTCCGCTTCCGTTTGATTAAAACTCGAATGAATCGCAGCTATAACAATATCCATCTCTTGTAAAAAGTCATCCGAAAAGTCTAATTCACCATTCGGTAATATATCCATTTCAACCCCTGCTAAAATATGAATGTCTGGATATTTTTCATTTAATAAGGCAATTTCTTCTCGTTGTTTACGAAGGCGTGTTTCATTTAAGCCATTCGCAACACGTAGAAATTTGGAGTGATCGGTGATCGCAATATATTCATATTGTAAGTCACGTGCATATTGAACCATTTCTTCGATTGATTCCGCCCCATCACTCCATGTTGAGTGCATATGCAAATCACCGTTGATTTGCTTGCGAACTAATGGCTGTCGCGCCTCTTGGAAGGCTGCAACTTCCCCCATATCTTCACGCATTTCCGGTGGTATAAACTCTAAACCGAAATGTTCAAAAAAGGCTTCCTCCGAAGGAAATTGAAGTACTTCATTTGTCGCTTCGACCTCTACTCCATATTCGTTGATTTTCTCTCCGCGCTGTTTCGCTAATTGGCGCATCGCTACATTATGATTTTTTGAACCTGTGAAATGGTGTAATGTCGTTGGGAATTCGGACGCTTCTACGAGACGAAAATCAACATTCACATCATATTCATCAGCTAATGTCACTGACACTTTTGTATTCCCACTAGCAATGATCTCTTTTATCCCCACTATTTCTAATAAGGCCTCTTTTACTTCTGTTCGGTTTTCTGTCGCAATAATAAAGTCAATATCCTTCACCGTTTCACTCAATCTGCGTAAACTACCAGCTAAGCTATAATGCGATATATCAGGAATATTGTCTAAGTATGTTTCAATCTTATTCGCTATCCGGAGCATATAATGAACAGGTAATCGCTCTGGTCGCGATGCTTGGTTATCAAGAGCATGTACTATGTTTTCTACCGTCTTTTTACCAAATCCTTTAAGCTCGGCAACCCGTCCATCTTCACATGCTACTTTCAATGTTTCTGCATCAACGATCGCTAACTCTTTATATAAAGTAGCTAGGCGTTTTCCACCTAGTCCTGGTAATTTCAATAACGGAATTAAACCAGCCGGAACCTCTTTTTCTAATTGTTGTAATGTCGTTGAAGTTCCAGTTGTTACATATTCCACAATTAAATCATTTGTTCCTTTTCCGATTCCAGTAATCTTAGAAAAGTCATCGATTTCACTCAACGAACGTTCATCTTTTTCTAATCCTTGAGCTGCTTTACGATATGCTGATACTCGAAAGGGATTTTCCCCTTTTAATTCTAAATATATTGCTATTTTCTCTAATAACTGGATAATATCCTTTTTTGTTAATTTTGCCATCTCATTCACCGAATCCCTTCCACGGAAAAAGACTGATTCATCATTCGCAAAGTACCCATGGAATCAGTCTTTCACTATTTATCTTTGCGACGTTACTAAGACTGCCGCTTCTACAGGCGAGAACCTAATCTTGTTTATCTATACGAACTTACTTAACATATCGGTAAACCATAAGGATTCAAGCCCATTTGATAAAAATGGCGTACGTTCAATGATTAATTTAGCAATGAACGATCCATCAATTTTCGTTTGAATTTTATCAATTGGTGCAAGTGCTAGTACAAATAAGATCACAAACATAATTAAATACATTTCTAAAAATCCAAGTACAGACCCTAATAATTTATTTATCGAGCGCAATACTGGAAGACGTGCTAAGAAGTCCAACATGGATGCAATAATTTGTAAGACAATTTTAGTTACAAAAAAGATCAATATAAACGCGATACCATTGTAAAATGCATTTTCCAAAGGCATCGTACTATTAAAAATCGCCCAAATCGTACTATCACCAATATCTGGATAAGGTATCCATAATGATAAATGGGTTGCTAACTTTTTATAATAAATAGTAGCAACGATAAAGGCGATGATAAAACCTGTTAAATGCATTAATTGTAAAATAAACCCTCGTTTTAGTCCCATTAAAAAACCAAACATTAAAATTAATAGTATTATTAGTGATATCATTTACTTTTCCTCTTCTATTAATGTCAATAGTTCATCAAATTCTTCTTTTAACTTTATATAATCGTTCATTGTATTAATCGCAGTTAATACAGCTAGTCTTGTTGTGTCTAAATGTTCATTTGTTCCGTGTATTTCTGTCATTTTACTATTCACCAAATCCGCAACTAATTGTACGTGTGCTTCCGATTCAGTTCCAACAATCGTATATTCTCGATTATTTATTTCAACTGTAACCTTTGTCTTTTTATTTTCAGCCACATCTATGTTCCTCCCACTGCCCAAAATAGAATGACGCTTACTTTAATCAAATCCATTTGGTAAAAGATACACACTTCTACTTATGAAGTGGTACAATTAATTTTAACATGAATAAGTGCTTTTAGGAAACAGTATAGTTTTTTACCAGTACAATGACATTGGAGGTACATAAAATGGGCCAACTTACCTTAAAAGTGAATGACGCAACAATAAAAAAAATGAAAGCTTATTATGATGCTTATTTAGATCAAGCACCACAGGGGGCAATTTTTCGGGCACGTACAAATCAAGCGGTCGTTACTGCTTACCGTTCTGGTAAAGTATTATTTCAAGGAAATAATGTAGAATCTGAAGCGGGGAGATGGAACGATTATCAAACATCGATAACAAAGGGGGCAAAAGCTAAAAAGGCTGCACCAACTACAATATACAGACCACCTGAATCTCTTTTCAATCAAAATCATATTGGATCTGATGAATCTGGTACAGGTGATTATTTTGGTCCAGTTACTACTGCCGCTGTCTATGTCACAGCAGAACAGGTTCCTATCCTGAAAGAGTTAGGGATTCAAGACTCAAAAGCAATCAACGATCAAGTTGTACAGCAATTAGCCAAACAATTGGCAGCGATGCATATTCCCTACTCATTAATGATCTTACATAATGATAAATATAACCGACTCCAAGCTCAAGGTTGGTCCCAAGGAAAAATGAAAGCAATGTTGCATCATGCGACAATTAATCGCCTCATCCAAAAACTAAATCACACGAATTATGATGGGATTTTGATCGATCAGTTTTGCCAGCCATCTGTGTATTTGAACTATTTAGCAAGTGAACAGGTAATGCTGCAAAGTCATACGTATTTTATGACGAAGGCAGAACATTATTCCATTGCTGTTGCTGCAGGTTCTGTTATTGCCCGGGCAAGTTTCCTTCAAGAGATCAAACGTTTATCTAATCAAATAGGTTTTGAATTATTAAAAGGCGCATCCAATAAAGTCGATCAGCTAATTGCGAACATCATTCGAACGAAGGGTGAAGCTGCTTTAGAGGAGATAGCGAAAGTCCACTTTAAAAACACTGAAAAAGCGCAACAATATCTATAAATGATGGAGCATATATTTCCCGTATGCTCCATCATTATTTCCCTGGTCATAACAAATTATGACAAAAACTGCCGCCATTTTCTGTATCCTGTCGATTCATAGAGCCTCGCTTACTGGATAAATGCACCAGTAACAGGTATATCATAAGATGAGGTTAGAAATGCACCATTTTCATCTGCTACAACTAGTATATCTACCTCTACCGGATCTAAGGTATCACTATTTTTATACTGCTGTTTTAGTATAGCCATATCGACTCGTTCAAATCGATCCGCTGTTATTATACCTTCTTCGCTTTTTTCCATTTCCTCCACTGTATTCATAAATATTTGCTCCTCATCTATTCCTGATACAGACAGTGTAACAATGAACTCGTTCTCGCCCACTTCTTGTGTATGAATCACATCAAATGTTGTATTTGCAAGTCCTGCAAATACAGCTTCAGTCCATCCATCTGCATCCGCATCCTGTACCCCAGTTTCAATTATAAATTCCGTGATAATGTCTTTATAAAATGATTGAAGAGTATCGCGATGCTCTCTTCCGTCCTTGCTTTTTTCTTTATTTGACCTGTCGCTCGGATCTCTTTTTACATACTCATCAACATCTTGATAAACCGAAGCATATATTAATGCCTCTATATAGGATGCTGCATCTTCTGGAGTTACGTCCATTTGCTCTTTGACATCTTCTGATTGTTGTTCTAGTTCTTCTATTTCGTCTAGATCTACTTGATCCTTTGCACTCATTTGTAATGACTGAATTTCTTCCACTTGATCATAGTTTTTATATGTATAGGTATTTCGTACGCTGATTTTCTCACCAGGATCTTCTGCATCATCTTCATAAACTATTTTCACTAGCAACTGTTTAGGTAAATAAGAGGCCGCATCCAGAATAATATTGAATGAAAAATCGTGTATCGTAATATTGCGCGCATGTTTTTCCATTTCTTCTAAATATTCCGCTGATAAAACATAATAAAACAAGTAATTTTTGGCTAACCGGTTCATTCCGCTGTCTTCACTATCATAAGATAAAGTGATTTCTTCTGGTTCTTCTACTAAATTAAATTTATCAACAATGTCATGATCGTATAGACTTAATTCGCCATAAGGGTCGGTTAATAATGCAATCATTTCTTCAAATTCCCATGCTAGCATTGTGTCATTCCATTGTTCTACTGGCATGTCGTCAAACTGTATAAATACATCGTCATTCGTTATGTTCATGATAGCATTATCTTCGCTTAACTCAATCCATTTTTCATTCCTATTTATATCAAGCAGATAACGCCCTCTAAAAACTTCACCCGCAAATTCTTCACGGTATTTAATTTCGACATTATCAATACCTTGCAGTGCTGCTTGAGTTTCCTCGAAAGCTGACTCTGGGGAGATAAGGCTGAATTGACAACCGCTAAGAAAAAGCATCATACTTAAAAACAATCCCATAAACCCTGTTGCTATATGTTTACTCACTTTATCCACCTTTTCCCTTTTTATAAAATGACAACAACTCACCCCGTGAAATACCCTAATTGGACATAAATAAATCGAGCATCTACACTTGTCAGAATGCTCGATTTATCTCCTTTTGCATGACTAAATGTCCCGATACCTATTGTACAAATCCACCAATTAAATACTCATCTTGTGATGGTACAAGATAATTATCCCCTTCTTTAAAAACATTCACCTGTACTTCAACCGCATCTAAAATATCGGCATCTTCATACATTCCTGTTAGAATTTCCATATTCTCATCGATAAAG
>JAPFCO010000047.1 GCA_026169505.1 Pseudogracilibacillus sp. | reverse complement strand
TATTTCCTACATAAACAGGAATGAATCGCTTTTTGTATTATAATAAAGTTATTAAATACAGGTGGTGTTCCCGATGATTGCTAATCAAGAAACTTGAACCCTCAGCCCATATATGGCGATTTATGATATCGTCGTCCCAAAGTGAAAGAAGATAAAGAGTCTGCATCCCACTTTGACAATCTATTTACTGCTGAAAAACATGCCGAGAACTAATTCAACCCCAATCCGTTGTTTTAGGGTGAAATGAAATAAATAAAAAAGCCTATGAACGTTGTATTCATAGACTTTCATCTAGCGTCCCAGACAGACGTTAATATACGTCAACAAAGCCATGTGTAATCGAGTTCCCTCTATATATGTGTAAGATTTGTGTAAAGTGTAAAAAGGTATAAAGCTAATCTATGTAAGTAAAGCGCTGTTCAGTTATGATTTGTCGATTTTGTATTTAAATAAAAAACACAATCTTCATTTGTTTTACACTCAGGACAAACTATCATACCGCTAATGCTCTCTCTTCCTACCACTTCAAAATTAACAAGAAATACAAAACCTTTGCAACTTATGCACCTTTGATTATACATGATATTCACTAGCTTTTCTTTTAGCATGGTTCCCTCCTCCCTGTCCAACTGTATTCGGCGCGGAAGGTGAATATCCGTTTTAAAAAAGGGAATAATATTGAATATAACTTCATATTCGAGTATAGTATGTGAGGTTTGTCTAGGAGTTTATACACTATCAATTATTACTGTTTAGCTGTATATTAAAGATATAGAACTATCAAATGGTTGATGAAATTTTTAAAGGGGGACTTCGATGGCTTATCCAGTAAATAAAATTGCAGATTACATTATTGAATATGCGGCAAATAAAAAAGACCCTATTAATAACTTAAAATTACAAAAGGTATTATATTACCTAGAGGCGAGATTCTTAGTAGAAAAAAGAATCTCTTTATTTAAGGAAGATATTGAAAAATGGAGATATGGTCCTGTCGTTCCTAAAGTTTATTTTCGTTTCAATCACTTAGGTGCAGAGGCTATAGAAAGCGTTCCGATTGATTTTGATTTTATGCTATTACTTGATGATTCCTTTACCTTTGACGATATCGAGCCGAAAGAAAGAAACTTTTCTTTTTCAAGTGAAGACGAAGAAATGATAGTAAATACAATCGAATCACTTTGGAAGTATGATCCTTTCTCTTTGGTAGATGAAACTCACAAACATCGAACCTGGCTTGAAGATGAAAAAAGAATTCTTGCCGGGGTTAAAAACATCAAATATAAACGCTCAGAAATAAAGAAGGAATTCGAAGATAATCCTGAATTCAAAATTTGGAGTAGTTGAGATGAATAAGTATAGGAACAATAACCAAGAAAGATTTTATTATTTATTAATCGAACTTTCTCTCAATGAAGAGAAAAGGAAGAGCAGATTACCGGTAGTCGCTAAATTTCTCGAAACAATACATCACGAGTTTAAAGAAATAGATTATCCTACTATATTTAGTATTGCGTACGATTCTGATATCACTCGAGAAGAACTAGAATTACTTTTACAAGTTCTAGTAGATTTAGAAAAACAAATTACCAATGATGAATACAAGCGAACAATCCAAAAAATGCGGAGACATTTTCTTTTGTCCTTTGAACAAAAGCAAAGAATCGTGAATGAAGTGAAATCTTCAGAGCAGACTCTTGTGGAGGTTCAATCTCAATTACTGGACGTTGAAGATAGATTAAAAGATTCTTATGAAATATTAGAAGAACTCCAAAATGACTCTTCTAGTATTTACATTCAATTTGTAACAATCCTAGGAGTTTTTACAGCAATTGTATTTAGCATTTTCGGTGGTCTAACCCTTTTAGACTTTTCTGTTTCAGCGCTAAACTCTATTCCTACGTGGAAAGCCATAGTCTTCTTCTCATTATTTTCAATTGTAACGATGACTATGTTGTTTATGTTAATGAGATGGATTTCTATAATAATTGATAATGTAACAGGAAGACGAAGAAAGTTTAAAGCCATGAAAATCTTATCTTCCCATTTTGGATACACTGTATCAGTTATCTTTTTTATGTACCTTATTTTCATTTCAATTCTGTTTAGCAATCAGAGCGTGTTTCTTAACTTTCAAAACTGGATTGCTGAAATTAGCAATTATTTAATCTTAGGGTTCGTTTTATTATTACCAATTCTGATTTTCTCCCTATTCTTAATCGTTTATCTTTATAACAACAAAGCGACCGCTCGTAATCGAGTAGTCGCTTTGTTGTCTACATTCAATTCTTGATGTCTTCCTTAAAGACTTTATTTTTTACGATTAAATTAACTTGTGACGGACTAACATTATATTTTATCGCAATTTGCCGCTGATTAATAATTCCTGATGCGTATAATTTCCTTATTTCTTGCGCTTGCACCTTAGTTAATACATATCCGCCTCTATCAATCAAATACGACCAATTATGGTTTGGATAGGCCATGGCAACGGCTTCTGCTGCCCCTATTTTTAAAGTACGTAGCATGCCGCCTAGATTATTATTCAAGAATGTTGAATTAGAAATTTCTTTTTGAACTTTATCTAGCGTCCATCCTAACTGTTCACTATTAGCCACCTTGTAGCCTTAGCTACATTCTCTTCAGTCCAAAAATAAGCAGGTACACGACTCTTTTTAGTTCCCAGGCTTTTATTTCCCATTCCGGAAATGCATCAGTCACCAGAGGATAAATATTGCGGCTATAAACTTTCATAAATCCTGTATTTAACCGATTGGTAACAATAACTTTATAACAAAAATTATCGCAGAAATCAGATCTAGTCCACCCCAAATTATCGAGAACCACATAGCGAATTAATTTTATTAATGTGCGTTTGCTCTCTTTTGGATGATTCCAAGTATTTAGCGGGAATTGTTATCTATCTCCTAACAAAACTTCATTATGAATAGTATAAATGTCTTTTACTTTTGACATGTTATTACCTTCTGCTGCTATCATTCGACTAAAAAAGGTAAAACCCTTTATTAATCGAGTAGGAGGCTAATCATTAGTTGATTAGCCAACCTCTCACACCACCGTACGTACGGGTCCGTATACGGCGGGTCAATCTTTTAAGTATCGTGACTCATAAAGTTGGGATAAGTCTTTCAATCCCCATTTTATGAGTCTTTCTTTTGTTATGGCACGATGGATAATTATATTTGGATTGCTTTTATGAAGGTTTTCATATTCGCAATGCCGTAATAGTTAATCCATCCTGTTGTCGTTTGGTTTATCCGTTTGATGATTTCTGCGAAAGTCCCCGGCCGTTTTCGGCTCGTTAATTTCTTTAACTTCGCTTTAAATCTTTGTTTTGCCGACTGACTAGATCGGCAATCTACTTTCCCATGAGATTTTGGATATTGAAGCCGAGGAATGTAGCTTTTGACGCACCACATATTTGGCTTTTCTCTTGGTTGATTGTTAGTTGGAGGTCTTTCTCTAGATAATCTGAAATTCCTTCCATTACACGTTCGGCAGCTCGTCTACTTTTGACATAAATTACGAAGTCATCCGCATATCGGATGAAACGATGCCCTCTCTTTTCTAGTTCCCTATCTAACATATTTAGGTAAACATTGGATAGGTTACACTTAGTTAGACAATAAAATTAAGGTCTAGTAGAATATAATAAAAGAAGTGAGGAGAATCTACTTTGACCGAAACAAGAACACGAAGAACATTTACCCCAGAATTTAAAAGCCAGTTAGTACGACTTTATGAGAACGGAAAATCACGCGCTGACATCATTAGAGAGTATGAATTATCGCCATCTACCTTCGATAGATGGGTGAAAC
>JAPFCO010000421.1 GCA_026169505.1 Pseudogracilibacillus sp. | reverse complement strand
TTTCGGCATTCTACATATAAGGAATATAAAGGTGGTAGACAGAAGACGCCACCAGAATTATCGGAGCAATTTCCGTTGACACGTGAATTATTAGATGCGTTTCATATTAAACATTATGAATTAGATATGTATGAAGCAGATGATATTATCGGCACATTGTCCCAAGCTGGTCATAATGAAAAGTGGGCTGTAAAAGTAATTTCCGGTGATCAGGATTTATTACAACTTGTTACAGATCATGTGACAGTTGATTTGACAAAAAAAGGTGTTAGTGATGTCGAGTCTTATACACCTTCCGCATTAAAGGAAAAAATGGAATTAACGCCTGAACAGATTATTGACTTAAAAGCGTTAATGGGTGATAGTTCGGATAATATTCCAGGGGTACCAGGTGTAGGAATCAAAACAGCAACAAAATTATTAAATGAATATGAAACATTAGAAAATGTATATGAAAACCTTGATCAAATTAGTGGAAAAAAATTGAATGAGAACTTGACGACATATAAAGAAGATGCTTTTATGAGTCGGGATTTAGCAACAATTGATCTAACATCGCCAATCGAGATTACCATTGACGATTTACAATATGGTGGATATGAATATGCCGATATTCATGCATTGTTTTCTGAATTAGATTTTCGTAAGCTATTGGAAAGAATTCATGGTGAAAAAGGTGGAGAAATTCCACAGGAAGAATTTGCAGCTTTTGAATACGAATTAATCGAAGAAGTAACAGACGATTTATTTACTGAAAATGCAGCATTACAACTAGAGATGATCACAGAAAACTATCATGAGGCTACGATTGAAGCGATTGGTATTACAAATGATAATGGAAGTTATGTCATTGCTACAGAGCAGGCACTTGCTTCGACAGCTTTTAGAGAATGGATGGAAGATGAGTCAAAAGAAAAATATGTCTATGATGGGAAAGCATTGAAAGTAGCTTTATTGCATCGTGGTGTGCATTTAAAAGGTGTTACATTTGATTTACAGTTAGCCGCGTATTTATTAAACCCAGCAGATAATAATGATGAAATAGCATCCATTGGTAAGCGCTATGGCATTCGTGACGTCCATTTAGATGAAGAGGTGTATGGAAAAGGTGCGAAATTAGCAGCACCAGAATTACCATTACTAGCAGAACATGTTGCTCGTAAAACAAATATCATTTATACGCTGAAACAACAATATGTTGAAGAACTGGAAGTAAATGAACAGTTGGATTTATTTACTAAACTTGAATTACCTTTGGCTTTAATTCTAGCTGAGATGGAACATACGGGAGTTAAGGTAGATGTTGAGCGACTAAAAGAAACAGGTGAAGCATTAAAAGCGCGTCTCCAAAAGATCGAAGCTGATATTCATGGGCTAGCAGGAGAGACATTTAATATTAACTCACCAAAACAATTGTCTGTAATCTTATTTGAAAAATTAGAGTTACCAGTTATTAAAAAGACAAAAACCGGCTATTCCACAGCGGCAGATGTTTTAGAGAAATTAGAACCAGAACATGAGATTATTTCAGAAATATTGTTGTATCGTCAATTAAATAAATTACAATCGACCTATGTGGAAGGGCTATTGAAAGTAGTGCACAAAGACACTGATAAAATTCATACAAGATTTAACCAAGCTTTAACACAAACTGGTAGATTAAGCTCTACAGAGCCAAATTTACAAAACATTCCAATCCGATTAGAAGAAGGTCGTAAAATTAGACAAGCATTTATTCCTTCACAAGATGATTGGGTTATGTTTGCAGCAGACTATTCACAAATTGAACTGCGTGTTTTAGCTCATATTTCAGGCGATGAAAAATTAGTTGAAGCATTTAAAGAAGATAAAGACATTCACACGCAAACAGCGATGGATGTGTTCCAAGTGGCTCAAGATGATGTAGATGGAAATATGCGCAGGCAAGCGAAAGCAGTCAACTTTGGAATTGTGTATGGAATTAGTGATTATGGGTTATCACAAAACTTACAAATCACTCGAAAAGCTGCCAAAGAGTTTATCGATCAATATTTAGCTATCTACCCAGACGTTAAACAATATATGGAAGATATTGTTCAAGAGGCAAAACATCAAGGTTATGTTGAAACGATTATGAAACGTCGCCGTTATTTACCTGAAATTACGAGTAGGAATTTTAATCAACGTAGTTTTGCAGAACGCACAGCAATGAATACACCAATCCAAGGAAGTGCGGCTGATATTATTAAGAAGGCGATGATTGATTTAGATCAACGTCTACTCAAAGAAAATGTGCAGGCGCGCGTGCTTATGCAAGTGCATGACGAATTAATATTAGAAGCGCCCAAAGAAGAACTTGAAACGTTAATTAAAATAGTCCCAGAAGTGATGGTTCAAACAGTACAGTTAGATGTCCCATTAAAAGTAGATTATTCTCACGGAAAAACATGGTTTGATGCGAAATAAAGTAAAAGAAACACAACGAAGAATGAGGTGATGTTGACGTTATATCACAAACGAAGTCGATAGACAAGTTTGGAATGAAAAGGAAACACAACGATTGGCGAGACGAAGACGAAGCCAGAGGTGGTTGTTGATGTTATATCACAAGCGAAGTCGAAAGACGAGCTTGGAATGAAAAGGAAGCGAATACGAGATGCCTGAATTACCTGAAGTAGAAACAATTCGTAAAACATTAGAAAACCTAGTATTAGAAAAAGAAATAGAGAAAATATCAGTGCATTGGCCAAAGATCATTCAAAAGCCGGATGACATCGAACATTTCAAACAATTATTAAGCGGTGAAACGATTCGAAGTATTGCTAGACGTGGGAAGTTTTTAATGTTCTATATGGATGATTATGTACTTGTATCTCACTTG
>JAPFCO010000493.1 GCA_026169505.1 Pseudogracilibacillus sp. | reverse complement strand
GATATATGCTGCACATAACCATTTACATGAACGAACTGGTGCTGGTAATGAATATGTCGGTTGGTTAGACCTCCCTGAAACTTATGACAAAGCTGAATTTAAACGAATCCAACAAAGCGCTAAGCAGATTCAATCAACCAGTGACATTTTACTCGTCATTGGCATTGGTGGCTCTTACTTAGGTGCTAGATCCGCCATCGAGTTACTCACACACACCTTTCAGAATGAATTGAAAGCTAACCAACGACAAGTTCCAAAGGTTATTTTCGTTGGGCACCATTTGAGTACAACGTACGTACATGATCTTTTTGATATTTTAGAAGATCAAGATGTATCCTTGAATATTATCTCTAAAAGTGGGACAACAACAGAACCTGCACTTGCTTTTCGGATTTTCAAGCAATGGATGGAAGATAAATATGGTCTAGCTGAAGCTAGAAAGCGAGTGTACGTTACGACAGACGAGAAACATGGCGCATTAAAAACATTAGCGAATCAAGAAGGATACGAATCATTTATTGTTCCAGATGATATTGGAGGACGTTTTTCGGTTTTAACTGCGGTTGGACTATTACCGATTGCTGTCAGTGGCATTTCGATTACAGAAATGATGCAAGGTGCTAAAAACGCTTTAGATGAATTAAAGCAGCCAAGCATAGAAACTAATCCTTGTTATCGGTATGCAGCACTTCGAAATGTGTTGTATGATGATGGAAAATTAATTGAACTTCTCATTAGTTATGAACCACAATTTCACTTTTTTCAAGAATGGTGGAAACAATTATTTGGCGAAAGTGAAGGAAAAGATGGCAAAGGTATTTTCCCGGCGGCAGCTAATTACTCTACTGACCTTCACTCATTAGGTCAATATGTTCAAGACGGAGAAAGACATTTGTTTCAGACAATCTTATCTGTAAAAGAAGATCGAAAACCTTTATATGTGGAATCAGATGAGCAAAATTTAGATGGTTTAAATTATGTCGTCGGTAAGTCTTTAGCAGAAATTAATGAAAAGGCATTTGAAGGTGCACTTCAGGCACATAATGATGGCGGTGTACCAAATCTCGTGATCGAAATCCCGACCATCGATGCTTTTACCTTTGGGTACCTCGTATACTTTTTTGAAAAAGCTTGTGCAATTAGTGGATATACACTTGGCGTAAATCCATTTGATCAACCTGGAGTCGAGGCTTATAAAACAAATATGTTCCATCTTTTAGGAAAACCAGGTCATTAAACCAACACTTTTCAGAAGAAATCACCATTTTTATAAAAAACTGTACTAATTTTGTTTAAAATTGTTTTAGATGGGTATTACTATTAGTGTAAGACTTTCTCGTATTCCCCCTGTAGGCAAAGCGAAACATCGCTTTGCTCTTTTTTTGTTTAATTTCAATTGTAACAATTTATTTTAATCGATTAACATAGTATGAATAATAAAGAATAACTCGTTTTTTCTTGTAAACTTCGTTATAATTATGAGTAATGATTAGTCTGGAGGGTTATTTAATGAATGAATTTAATACCGTATATAATCGAAATAACACGAAGTCATTAAAATGGGATAATGTACAAGCTATTTTCCAAGCTGATGACGTGCTACCAATGTGGGTAGCTGATATGGACTTCAAAGCGCCTGAAGCTGTTAATCAAGCGCTTATAGAGCGTGCAGAGCATGGTATTTATGGATATACGATTATTGGTGATGACATTAGAAGTAATGTGAGTCAATGGATCAAAAAGCGTCACCAATGGGATGTTGCAAATAATGAATTAATATTTAGTCCTGGAGTTATTACAAGCCTCCATACTGCAATTCACTCTTTTACGGATCCGAATGATAAAATTTTGCTACAAACACCTGTTTATACACCTTTCTTTCATCTGATCGAAAATAACAATCGACAAGTCGTTGAAAACCGTCTACATTATAACGGTTCAACATATGAAATAGACTTCGTTGATTTAGAAGCGAAATTACAAGAAGGTGTAAAAGCGTTCATGCTTTGCTCCCCTCATAACCCTGTTGGGCGCGTATGGACAAAAGCTGAATTAGAAAAAATAGCTGCATTATGTTTACAATATGACGTTTTAATTTTAGCTGATGAAATCCATGCTGATTTAACTTTTAAAGATTATGTTCACATACCAATTGCTTCTTTATCCGAAGATGTGAGCAACCAAACTATTACACTGATGTCTCCAACAAAAACGTTTAACTTAGCTGGTTTACAAGCTTCGTATATGGTTGTGACAGATCGAAAGAAACGACGTATTTTACAACAAGAGCTTGGGAACCAAGGATTTAATATGTTAAATACAATGGGTGTCATTGCGTTAGATGCAGCCTATCAATCTGGTGTAGAATGGTTAGAAG
>JAPFCO010000463.1 GCA_026169505.1 Pseudogracilibacillus sp. | reverse complement strand
TTGTCGTTGTAGTAGTTGGATTGATTGTATATCTTATTTTGAGAAAATCAAAAAATAAACAATAGATTGGGAGAATAAATAAATGAGAAACTTATTTAAAATTTTAGTACCGATATTATTCGTTCTAGTAACTGTACTTCCTTTTGCACAGTCAAACGCAGTTGAAGCAGCTTCAAAGTATGCAGATGGAGAACATGATTTGCCATTTACTGTATTAAAAGGTGATAGTGATGAAAGTTCCATGACCAATGATTATTTAGTATCACCAGCTAAATTAATCGTAGAAAATGGAAAGAACATTGTGCAATTAACATTGAAAAATAGTTCTTGGTGGGAAGACTTTACGGTTGCTTCAGGTAGTGTATCGGAAATAAGTGAAGCAAATGATACACGTGTTGTTCAATTTGAAGTTGGCGATTTAGACCAAATACTTGATTCTAAGATTCATGTAATCGTTCCGGACATAGATTATGACAATAAATACGATGTTCGTTTTCAGTTTGATACATCTGGATTAACTGCCAATGAAGGTGACGGCGATGCGGATGAAGGCAACGAAGACAATGATGAAAAAGAAACAGATCAAGAAAATGGAAATGGAAATGGTTCTAATCATTCAGAAACAGACGGAGACGAAGTAAATACAGGTGGTAAAGCAGAGGAAAACCCACCAACTGGAGATAGTGCACCAATTTTATTATTATCAGTTGTTTTACTTGGTTCAGGATTTTTATTAGTTCGTAAATTTGCAGTAAGGTAATAATAAAAAGTACTGAAAGAGGAGAATGAAATGAAAAGAATTTATTCACTTTTATTGATATTTTTACTAATGCTTTCGTCTGTTTTTCCAGCGGTACCTTCAGTGGCAGCAGCTACTGAAGACGATAATGTTTATGCAGATGGGGAATATGATTTACCATTTGAAGTATGGCAAGCAGATAAAGATGAAAAATCTGTAGCTGATGGCTATTTGGAGAAACCAGCGAAAGTAATCATTAAAGATGGAGAATATACCATCCAAGCAACATTAAAGAATGACTCATGGTGGCAATATTTCCAAACAGAGTCAGGTGGTAGCTTTACAGATGTAGAAGAATTAAGTAAAGATGAAGCGGCTGACACAAGTCTTGTACAATTTAAAGTCGACGATCTTGATGAAGTTTTAGATTCCAAAATTCATGTGATTGTTGAATTTATTAATTATGACAATAAATATGATATTCGCTTTAACTTTGATACAAGTGGTATTCCGTTAGCAGAAGATACAGATCCTGAAGAGGAGCCTACAGAACCTGAAGAACCAAAGGACCCTGTGGATCCTGAACAACCTGAGGAATCGGAAGATCCTGAAGAAGGCGAAGAAGATACGGATCAACCAGAAGAACCTGAAACTCCTGAAGAAGAGCCAGTAGATCCAGAACAGCCGGATGAAGATTCAGAAGAAACGCCAGGAGATGCTGAAGAAGATACAGACCAGCCAGAAGTTTTAGAAATAGCAGATGGTGATTACACAATTGGGTTTGAAGCATTGCATGCAGAAGAAGATAAGGCTTCGGGCATGGCTAGATACATCGACCCTACAGCAGACCTATCTGTAAAGGATGGTAAAACATTTCTTACAGTGACATTGACAGATCATGAAACGGTAACAGGTTTTCAAGTTGATCGTAATGGAGAATTAGTTGAACCAACTGAAGAAGAGGTCAATGAAGAAGAAAACACTAGAGCAGTTACGTATGAATTAGATGAATTACTCTCAGCTATGAAAGCCCAAGTACAATACACTGTCGGGGCACACAATGGGGATCAACCATTACGTTTAGCGTTTGATTATGATAGCCTGCAGGAAAAGCAATCAGACAATTCAGATGCAACATATCAAGATGGTGAATATGATCTACCATTTGAAGTATGGCAAGCAGATAAAGATGAAATATCCGTAGCAGATGATTATTTGGATAAACCAGCTACACTAACTGTAGAAGATGGTAAGTATACAATTGAAGCAACATTAAAAAATAGCTCATGGTGGCAATATTTTAAAGTGGCATCGGGCGAAGACTTTATTGATGTGACAGAAGTAAGTAAAGATGAGGCTAATGATACAAAAGTTGTTCAATTTGAAGTAGATGATCTTGGTGAAGTTTTAGATGCGAAAGTTCATATCATTGTGACAGGTATTCCAGGATTTGTGTACGACAATAAATATGATATTCGTTTTAGCTTTGATCCAAGTGATATTCCATTAGCTGAAGAAACAGATCCAGGTGTAGACCCAGAAGAACCAGGAGAAGACCCTGAAGATCCTAAAGAGGATCCAGAAGAACCAGGGAAAGATCCTGAAGATCCTAAGGAAGACCCTAAAGAAACAGAAAAAGATCCGGAAAATACTGATACTGTTGCAACATACAAAGATGGTGAATATGATTTACCATTTGAAGTATGGCAAGCAAATAAAGATGAGATATCTGTAGCAGATGGTTATTTAGAGAAACCGGCAAAATTAATTGTTGAAGATGGTAAGTACACTGTACAAACCACATTAAAAAACAGTTCATGGTGGCAATACTTTAAAGTATCATCAGGTAATGAGTTTATCGATGTTACGGAAGTAAGTAAAAATGATGCCGCAGATACAAAAGTTGTTCAATTTGAAGTAGACGATATTGATGCGGTTTTAGATGCGAAAGTTCATATCATAGTGACAGGTATTCCAGGCTTTGATTACGATAATAAGTACGATATTCGCTTTAACTTTGATACAAGTGACATTCCTTTAAATGAAGGAAAAACACGTCCGGATCCAAAAGAAGATCCTAAAAAGGAACCAGGTAAAGGTGAAGATCCAGTAGAAGATCCAACAAATCCTGTAGATGGTTCAGGAAAAGGTTCTACTAAAAAATCTGAAAAAATCTGTGAAGATGGCGAATATGATTTACCGTTTGAAGTATTACATGCAGATAAAGATCAAGTGTCAGTAGCAGATGAATATTTCGAGAAACCTGCGAAATTAATTGTGAAAGATGGTAAGTTTACTGTTGAAACAACATTGAAAAACAGTTCATGGTGGCAAAGTTTTCAAGTTGCATCCAATGACGGTTTTGTAGATGTAACAGAAATTAGCAAAAATAATGCGGAAGATACAAGTGTTGTACAATTTAATGTACAAAATCTAAATGAGATTTTAAATGGAAAAGTGCATATTATTGTTACAGGGATCCCGGGATTCGAATATGACAATAAATACGATATTCGCTTTAATTTTGATCCAAGCGAGATTCCTTTAGAAAATTGTCTTCCAGGTAAAAACGGTACGAATGATGATGAAAATACTGGAAAACAAGTTGTGGATAAAAAAGACGATGGAAATAAAGATGTAGATGATCTTGACTTTGACCGAGATGCCGATGGTTCACTTACAAAAAGTGATAATCAGCAAGGAAAGGGAGACAACATTAATCCCAAAACAGCTGATACGTCGAAAGTTATTTTGTTTGTCTTATTATTAGTTGGATCAATGGTTCCGTTAGTCATTAAATTCCGTAAAGGTCTATCGTTACATTAAACTGTAATTATGAAATGGAGTCTTGTTGACTACCTGTTAGCCAACAAGACTTCTATTTTACTAGAACTTCTAAATAAGGAGAAATAGTATTAATGAAAAATAAAATATTTTTGTTACTTATCATAAGTTCTATGATGATTATTGCTAGTTGTTCATCGAATGATGATGCAACAACAAGGCCAAAGGAAAATAATGATCCAGAAGAAAACAAAATTGTCGCGACTACTGTTGCTGTAACTGAAATAATGGATGCATTAGAGGTTGATTTAATTGGTGTACCGACGAGTTATAAAGACTTACCAGAACGGTATGATGGATTAACGGAAGTAGGGAATCCGATGAGTCCCGACATGGAATTAATTATGTCGATGCAACCTAAAGAAGTAATGTCAGTTACAACGTTAAAATATGATTTAGAAACGGTATTTGAAGATGCAGGTATCGAAACGAACTATGTTAATTTAGAAAGTATTGATGCGATGCATGAGGAAATTATCGATCTTGGCGAGCAATATGACCGAGAAAAACAAGCGGAAGAAATCGTCCAACAATTTGATGAAAAATTAGCAGAAATCGAAGAGAAAACAACAGATAAAGATACACCCAAGGTGCTTATTTTAATGGGCGTTCCAGGTAGTTATTTAGTCGCCACAGATCAATCATATATTGGTGATTTAGTAGAAAAAAGTGGTGGAGAGAATGTCTTTTCGGGAGAAAATGTAGAATACCTTGCTTCCAATACAGAACATTTACAACAATCGAGTCCAGACATTATTTTAAGAGCGGCCCACGGGATGCCTGATGAAGTAGTTGAAATGTTTGATCAAGAATTTAAGGAAAACGATATTTGGAAACATTTTGATGCGGTTGAAAATGATCGTGTATACGATTTAGAAGAAACTCTTTTTGGAACAACAGGTAATTTAGCAGCAGCAGAGGCATTAGATGAACTATTTGCTATGCTTTATCCTGAAGGTTAATCTGAATTGGTTTTGTGTGAAAAAGGATGTTACATATGAATAAAAAAGTAATTAGTTTTATTGTCGTCATTTTATTATTAATCATTGCAGTTATTTATTCTGCGACCGCGGGGAGTATTAATGTTTCAATCGTAGAGCTTTTAAAAGGACTAATATCAGGAACAAATAACGATGTTGAGGTCATCAAAGATTTGCGTTTACCAAGGATTATTATTGCTATTTTTGCAGGTGCAGCATTATCTGTTTCAGGAGTTTTATTACAAGCGGTTATGAGAAATCCGTTAGCTGAACCAGGTATTATTGGCGTATCATCAGGAGCAGGTTTTATGGCGATGTTAATGGTAGCCATTTTTCCAACATTATTCTTCTATATGCCTTTATTTGCGTTTTTAGGCGGTGCAGTAGCTTTTTTCCTAGTTTATACATTTTCTTGGAAGTCAGGTTTAAATCCATTACGAATGATCCTAGTAGGAGTAGCAATCAATGCTGTTTTTACTAGTTTAAGTCAAACATTTAACTATCGTGGCAGCTACACATCTAGCTTAGTAACGGAAGTAACGACATCCACATTATCAATGAAGAAATGGACGGATGTGGAGATCATGGTTATCTATGGGTCTATCGGTTTACTATTAGCGATGATCGTTTTCGCTTGGTGTAACTATTTAGCGTTGGAAGATAAAACAGCTAAAAACTTAGGGTTAAATGTGAATATAGCGCGTCTTGTTATATCTGCTATTGCGATATTATTAGCATCGATCGCAACTGCAACAGCTGGTATGTTTGTATTTGTGGGGTTACTAGTCCCGCATATTGGTCGAATAATAGTAGGTACGGATCATAAAGTGTTAATCCCTTTCTCTGCAATTCTAGGAGCCTTATTTATTCTGTTATCAGATACATTAGGAAGAATGGTTATTGCCCCAAATGAAATCCCAGCTTCTATTATTATGTCATTAATTGGTGGACCATTTCTTATATTTTTACTAAGAAAGAGTGATCGAATTTATGGAAATTAATAGTATCACATACTCATACGATGGTAAAAGGAATCACTTAGATGCTGTTAATGGAATAATTGATCTTGGGAAAATAACGACGATTATTGGTCCAAATGGTAGTGGGAAATCGACATTACTAGGGATTATGTCAAATAATTATATGCCAAATGAAGGAGAAGTTATTTTAGAAGGGAAAAACCTGCATAACTTTAAACCAAAAGAGCTTGCTAAGAAAATAGCAGTTGTACACCAACAAAATACTGCTCCAGCAGATATGACAGTCGAGAGATTGACTAGTTATGGGAGGTTACCATATAAATCGATGTTTTCATCGAGTGCAACAGCTGATGATGAAGCAATTGAATGGGCTTTAAAACTAACAAACTTAGTATCGAAGAGAGATGTACCAATTGATACGCTTTCAGGTGGAGAACGACAACGTGTTTGGATTGCAATGACTTTAGCACAAAGTACACCATTTCTTTTTTTAGATGAACCGACGACTTATCTTGATATGTATTATCAATATGACATATTAGAGCTTATTAAAAGGTTAAATAAAGAATATGGACTGACAATTGTTATGGTGTTACATGATATTAATCAGGCGATTCGTTACAGCGATACGATTATTGCAATGAAAGAAGGCAAAATTGTAAAAAATGGAGCTCCTGAGCATGTTATCACGAAAGAAACAATGAAAGATGTATATGGCGTTGATGTGCTTATTAAAGAAAATGAGCGAACAGGCATCTATACGATCCCAATTGGTATATGATAATTTTCATGTGTAAAATAAGGAAGGAAATAAAGAATCGACACTTCGTGTTAGGACTAACACGAAGTGTCGATTCTTTATTTTTGGTTTCTATAGAAAACTGAAAGAAATTTGAGATAGATTCAATCCAGTATTCTATTCTAATTAACATAGAAGAAATATAGCAATATTTTTCATTGGATACATATGTCTGATCTGTGACGAGCTATCTAGTAGCTAAGGAAATAAGTGTTGACTTTTTAAAGAAAAATTTGATACAATAAAACAGACCAGTCGGTATGGTGGAGGTGTACTATGGTAAAGGATACAAAGTCGGTGATAATAGACATCGCGACAACGCTATTTCAACAAAGAGGATATAAAGATGTCGGATTAAATGAAATTTTAAAAGCATGTAATATTTCAAAAGGTTCGTTTTATCATCATTTTCCTGATGGAAAAGAGGCATTACTTATTACATGTCTTCAATTTTTGAATCAAACAATAACGGATGATATGGTGGATATTTTTAAACGATATCCGACAACAGAAGAGGCCATAAACAATATGATTTCAAAATTAATCGTTCAATATGAAACGGAAGGGACGATTACTGGATACACATTTAGCAGCATTGTTAGTGAAATGGCCTCGTTAAGTGATCCAGTGAGAATTGCATGTGCGCAATTATATCAAAACATGCAAGATATTTATGTAGAGAAATTAGTAGCGGATGGATTTTCAAAAGATACAGCTTATTCAATTGCACTTATGATGACTGCTTCTATTGAGGGTGGTATGATGCTTTGTTTAACTCAAGGAACAAGTGAACCACTCAAGATTATTTCGCATACGATACCAAAATTACTGAAGGAGTTTTAATAAGTGAATAGTCAACAAATAAAAGATTCGAAAAAAAATCAACAAATCAAAACTGGTCCGATTATGGCCGCTTTGTTAATAGCCGGCTTTGTCGGGCTTTTTAGTGAGACGGCATTAAATATTGCCTTTGTAGAATTGAGTCACATTTTCAATATCAATTCTACAACAGTACAATGGTTAGCAACAGGTTACTTTTTAACATTAGGTATTTTAGTTCCTGTTACAGGGATTTTAATGCAAAAATTTACAACAAGGCAAATGTTTATTACGTCCGTCACATTACTTCTTGTAGGAACAGTGTTAGCAGCATTAGCACCTACATTTAGTATCTTACTCGTCGGTCGCGTCATTCAGGCTGCGGGATTAGCGATTAATTTACCTTTAACGCAAAATGTTATTTTTACGATATTTCCTCCTCATAAAAGAGGTGCAGCTATGGGAGTGATGGGCTTGGTAATGCTCGCTGGTCCCTCATTAGGTCCAACAATTGCAGGTCTTTTATTAGATACCTTATCATGGCATTATATTTTTTGGGTCACAGTACCTTTTTTACTTTTCTCACTCATTTTTGGACTCATTTATTTAGTGAATGTCAATGAGATTCGGGATGTGTCGATTGATGTATTATCCGTGATTCTTTCGACACTTGGATTCGGTGGAATTGTCTATGGAGTAAGTATAGCAGGTGTTTCTGGCTGGACAAGTACAGTAGTTATTGGATCAATAATAGTAGGATTGATAGCAATTATTTTATTTGTTACTCGTCAACTGAGGATGAAAGACCCAATGCTGAATTTGAAAGCATTCCGATATCCACTATTCATTCTTGGTGTTTTAATGAGCTTCATTACATTCTTTAATATGTTGTCCATGCTTGTTCTTTTACCTATGTATATGCAAATGGCTTTATTAATAGCAGCTTTTACAACAGGACTTATTCTGTTACCAGGTAGCCTGCTAAACTGTATATTGGCACCAGTTATTGGTCGTTTATTTGATCAATACGGTCCAAGAGCAATTATTACACCCGGAACTATTTTAGTGGCCCTTAGTTATATAGCATATACACAATTCGGTACGGATACAGCTTTATGGGTGATCGTACTAGCGTTTGTCGTTATGATGCTAGGAGTAGGAGCAGTGTTAGCATCTGTTCAAACAAATACGTTAAACTCTTTACCGAAGCAGTTATATCCAGATGGCATTGCTATAACTCAAACAATACAGCAAGTAGCGGGGGCTATTGGTATTGCAGTGATGGTAACTGTTTTAACAGCTAAACAAAATAGTTATTTAATACATGTCGCAAACGAACCGGCTAAAGCAGCTGCTTCAGGCTCATCACAGGCTTTCACTATTAGTTTAATCTTAGCAGTTATTAATGTCATATTATCGCTATTTTTGAAAAGACCAAAAGAAATAATTAAATAACTGAAACTAGTTTACTAGTAACGGCCTCTTCTTAATCGATGATTAGGAGGAGGCATTTGTTATGTATGCGTCCTTCGATTTGCTCATCCGTCATTTTTACTGCTCATTTTATCTTTTAATCGCTCATCTTCTGAAAGACTTGATAAAACAGATCCATAACAATCGTGTCAATAAGCTATCGTATTGGTTTATTCACTCATTTTTTGATACGATTAATGATAAGAGCATTATCATGAAGGAGCGAGTATAAATTGAAAATTGTATCGATGGAACCAACGCCAAGTCCATATTCGATGAAGATTAATTTAGATGAACAATTGGCAGATGGCCTAACTGAAAATTATAAACAAAACGATGATTTAAGCGCAGCACCCGAATATATACAACAATTATTTGCAATTCATGGAGTAAAAGGACTTTACCGTGTGATTGATTTTATTACATTGGAACGAAATGCACGTGTACCATGGGAGGAAATTTTACCAGACGTAAGAAAAGTGTTAGGTTCAGGAGAAGAAATGACAGAACTTTTCTCCATAGGGACAAATAATCAGACAGATGAGGCGTTTGGAGAAGTAAAAGTAACGATTCAAATGATTCGTGATATCCCGACCCAAGTGAAATTGGAAGAAGGAGAAAGTGAAGAACGTTTTGCCCTACCAGATCGATTCATGAATGTAGCAATGGAAGCAGCGAGTGCTTCTAACAATTATTTAATGGAACGTAAATGGGTTGAACAAAGTCCTAGATACGGAAAGCTAGACGAAATAGGGAAAGAAGTTGTTGAAGAATTATCAGCAACCTATTCAGAAGATCGATTAACAAAGCTTCTAGAGCTTGCCTTAAATGAGGTAACACCAGCAGAGACAACTTCGAAGGAAAAAGTTACACTCGAAATGTTAGAACAAGAAGACTGGAGAGATCGTTATGCGGCATTGGACCGTATGATTGACCCTACAGAAGCCGACTATCCAGTACTGGATAAAGCATTGGATGATGACCATTCATCTGTCAGACGGCTTGCTACCGCTTATTTAGGAATGATTGAAGAGCCAGAAACACTGGCCTTTTTATATAAAGCATTACAAGATAAATCCGTGAATGTGAGAAGAACAGCAGGAGATTGTATATCTGACCTTGGATTTAAAGATGCTATACCAGAAATGATTCATACTTTGTCGGATAAGAGTAGAATTGTTCGCTGGCGGGCAGCGATGTTTCTATATGAAGTTGGGGATGAAACAGCTATTTCTGCACTACAAAAAGGATTAGAAGATCCAGAGTTTGAAGTTCGAATGCAGGTGAAAATGGCTTTAGAACGAATAAAAGGCGGAAAAGAAGCAGAGGGATCAATTTGGCATCAAATGGCGGAAGCGGCAAAAGAAAAATAGCGTAAATATGAACTGCCACATTTTAAAAAAGAAGTCGCTAGGTGATTTTACTCAAGAAATCATGCAAAAAGGAGATGGTAATTATGGGAAAGAAAATATTTATTAATAATTATCCAATTGAGGTAGAAAACTTCCAACATGATGACTTCAATCATCGTAAAATAAACGTTGATTTTATTGTAAAACATGAAGATTATCATGATATTACGACATTGCTTTATGAAAATGATTTTATCGTTAAAGTACCGGAGGAGAACCTTGAATTTCCTGCTACGATCACCAATTATTCTACTTCAATAACGAATCTTTATGAAGAAGGGGCAGAAGGGGAATTTAAGCTGGAGTTAACGGAGAAAACCTAATTGATTAATTGCACAAAAGCTTGCTTATCAATTATTATCTGAAATAAAAAAGCCCAATACCATACAAATGAAGCGTTTCAGCTAGTTATGTCGATTCAATCTAACTGAATATCGCCATTCTATAGGGTTGGGCAATTTTTTATATACATTCATTATATTACTCTGGATCGACTACTTCTTTGAAAATTTCATAGGAGCGTCTTTGTGCTGCACGATCATATATATACGATACTGCCATTAATTCCTCGACGTTAAATTTCTCCTGGAAATCATCGACTTGCTTTCGGATTGAATCCTTATCTCCGACAAATGACATACTTGTTGTTGATGATACAGCTGCTTTTTCCTGTGGGCTCCAAAGTTCCTCGATATGATCAACTGGAGGGAGTAACATATCACTCGTTCCACGCACGACATTCAAGAAAAATTGTTGTGTCGTTGTAAATTCTCTCCATGCTGCTTCATCATTATCAGCTGCTATCACATTCAGACAAACGGTCATATGTGGGGAATCCAAATATTTTGATGGTTTGAATTCTTTCCGGTAAATTGAAATTGCTTCCTCCATATACTTTGGAGCGAAATGAGAAGCGAATAAATATGGTAAGCCTAGTTCAGCTGCTAAATAAGCAGAATTAGGAGACGAACCTAAAACGTATAAAGGCACATTTGTATCAATAGCTATATTTGCTTTAACATGACCTTGTACTTCTTCAGGTCCGAAATATTGTAACAATTCTTTTATATCATTCGGAAATGAGTGTACAGAATCGCGGTCTTGTGATCTTCTTAATGCGCTTGCTGTTAACATATCTGTTCCTGGCGCACGCCCCAAACCTAAATCCACACGATTTGGATAAATATTTGCCATCGTTCCAAATTGTTCAGCTACAACTAAAGGGGAATGATTCGGTAACATAATTCCTCCAGAACCAACCCTAATTTTATCTGTATGTTCTAATACATGCTTGATTAAAATAGAAGTTGCTGAACTAATGAGTGATCCTGTATTATGATGCTCCGCAATCCAGTAACGTTCATAGCCCATTTTCTCTGTCGCTTGTGCCAGGTCTACCAAGTCATCAATTGCATCTTTCTTCGTCTCGCCTTTTCGAATAGGACCTAGATTTAAGACGGAAACTTTTGTATGATTATTTGCCAATGAAGACAACTCCTTTATCAATTTACTCCCATTTTAATTTTTCGTGTATTTCGAATGCTTGGATGAATAATCAAAGTAGGGATAAAACGTCATCTCACTTACTGTATCATACTTACTTTTATAATTTAAAAATCTGGATTCTAACCGCTAATAATCTATATGTAAAAAGTATAATGAAAGAAGTAAAAACCGAAAATAACCTTAGCAAGAGGCAATCGGATCTGTTTAAAAAATATTAAGATTGGTTATCGGCATTTCAGTTTAACGGACAAAAAAATTTTCCTTCTATAATTACTCCCCGGCCCCAAAGCAAACTTCCAATATTATTTAATAACATTTTTATTAACTATCTACTAGAATCTAATGATAAAGTTTTTATATATTAATCTATTTTTGTAAAAAATAGATTAATATATAATTAAAAGTGGTTCAAAATCTAAGTATTCTAAATTAAATAAAGTTACCTCTAATGGATTTGGTATTCCAACTGATTGGAAACAACCATCTAGATCAACAACGGTTACCTCATCTGAAAAGGCAGTCAATATTAACTTAAATGGTTATCATCTTTTAGGAGTTAAAGTAGTGTGGCCAAACCATAGGAGCTAAAATATCTGATACCTTTATAACTGAGAAATAAAATATAAAAGGCAATATCTAATTATGATATAACATCATGCTAATATATCATTTTGAAAAAAGTATTACAGAAATGAAAATCTAAAAGGAGGAAAGATTAAAATGGAATTCACATTTGGAGATATTACTATTGCTTTACCCTCTTTACATATAACAATTATCCCAATTATAATTATTATCCTTTTAGTAAGATGGGGCAAACAATTAGAAAGCGGACGTTTCACAATAATTTTTTATTTTCTTTTAAGCATTTATATTGCCCCTATCTATGTTAAAGACACTTTCGAACTATGGGTTCCTATAGGTTTCATAGCAGTTTTCTTATATTTATTTCGTAATCCAAATTACCATTCATCTAAAATGAAGGCAAGTATTTTAGGACTTGGTATAGCATTATATCAATTAATACTACATTACATTGGATAGTTTATACCTTCGAGTGGCACTTATTATCTTGTTGTGAGGAAGAGATGCTAGAAACGAGAGAGGAAGCTTTGCTGTATTTGAAGATTGAAAGTGATAGAGAAAGTCGATGGAGTTGAATAGAAATAAAGAAAATGTTTTGGAGGAGGGGATAGGCTCTTATTCAAAGCATTTTTAATTTTATAAGAAGTGATAACGAAAGTGGAAGACAGACTACAATCAAACTCCTACCTAGTATTCGTATATTACCAATAGTTCGTAATTTTAATTGACAATCTATAAAAACAAAAGTAAAATAAATGATAATGATTATCACTATTAATTGGGAGAGGAGTTGTAGGATAACTAGATTTATCCTCTTGTAGCTATTTATGATCGAAGTGGAGAGCGAAACACTTATCAATTAAATCTGCACATCATATTATTTAAGATTACTCTGAAAAGTGAATGCGCACACTTCAAAAAAATATATTAAAATAAGGTAGGGTATATCAATGATAAGGAAGAGAACGTTTTTATTTGCAACAAGTATTATGTTAACAATGCTTATGATATTAATGGCTGGTTGTACAGAAAAATCAAGTTCACCGACTGAGTCAACAGAAACTGAATCTACATCATCCGAGGATGAAGAAGCTGCATACCCAATTGTAATTGAGCATGCTTTTGGCGAAACTGAAATACCTAGTAAGCCTGAACGGGTTGCTACAGTTCAATGGGGGAATCATGATGTGGCACTTGCTCTTGGCGTTGTTCCTGTAGGATTTTCGGCAGCTAATTTTGGGGTTCAAGATGATAGCGGACTTTTACCTTGGACAGTTGAACAGTTAGAAGAGCTAGGTGAAACAGATCCAAATGTTTTCCATGATACGGATGGTTTAGATTTTGAAGCTGTTTCAGATGCAGAACCAGATGTCATTCTTGCGGCTTACTCGGGGATAACAGAGGAAGAATACGATCTGTTAAGTCAAATTGCTCCAGTGGTCGCATATCCAACTGCTCCTTGGGGAACGACATGGCGTGAGCAAGTAACAATGAACGCTGCTGGTATGGGGGTCGAGGAGGAAGGAGAAGAGCTCATTGAGGATATCGAAGGTATGGTTAATGAAAAGCTAAATGACTACCCTCAGATTGAAGGAAAACAAGTTGTTTGGGTCAATTTCTCAGCAGATGATCTGTCAAAATTACATATTTACACACCAGCAGATTCTCGTGTTGCTTTTCTACATGAAATGGGAATGGTTTATCCTGAAGCTGTGACAGATCAGATTACAGATCCGGACAGTTACTCTTTAAATTTAAGTGCTGAGAATGCTGAGGCACTTTATGATGCGGATATATTAATTGGCTATGGTGATGATGATTTGTATGAAGCACTTAAAGATGATCCGTTATTAGGTGAAATTCCAGCAATTGAAAGAGGTTCTGTTGCATTTATTGAAAGCGACACACCACTAGTAGCAGCGGGGACTCCGAATCCTCTTTCGATTTCATATACGATCGATGAGTATTTAGAATTAATAGGAGGAGCTATTGACAAAGTAAATGAATAGTTCAACAGCTTCCATTGGCAAACAGTTAAGCACGCATATACCAAAGCATTTCACCATCGTTTTAATGACTAGTATTGTCTTGCTCAGTTTATGTGTAGTCGCTTCATTGGCTTTAGGTTCTAAGATGGTAGGAATTCATGATGTAATGGATGGTTTATTTCATCCGAGTGTTGACTCTTATGAAGCAAATATTGTTCGTAAGCGAATTTCTCGAACGATTTTTAGTTTGTTTTGTGGTGCGGCACTCGGGGTTTCGGGAGCATTGATGCAAGCAGTCACCCGTAATCCGATTGCAGATCCAAGCATATTAGGTGTTAATATGGGAGCCTCATTATTTATTGTTTGTGGTATTGCTTTTTTTAACATAAGTAGTGCAAATCAATATATCTGGCTCGCCTTAATTGGTGCTGCGATTACTGCAGCATTTGTATTTGGCATTGGTTCCATGGGACGTAGTGGTGCAACTCCAATCAAGCTTGTCTTAGCGGGAGCTGCTACAAGTGCAGCTCTGTCTTCTTTAGTTGTAGCAATTATGATTCCCCGTTCTCATGTGATGGATCAATTTAGGTTTTGGCAAGTTGGTAGTGTCGGTTCAGGAACATGGGATAGTATTGCTACTTTCACACCTTTTCTGATTATTGGAATAATGATTGCAATACTTTCAGCTCCGGCATTGAATGCGTTGGCGTTAGGAGACGATACTGCGACTGGCTTAGGTGTTCGCACGGGGTTACTAAGACTTTTTGCTGCACTTGGTGCTGTTCT